>NZ_CP040813.1:415000-715000 GCF_009498295.1 Oceanihabitans sp. IOP_32
CGAACTGTGATAGGGTTTATAGATTCGCTCCTTCTCGCGAAGTGGCTGCTCTCTGTCCCTACCATTGTAGCACGTGTGTAGCCCAGGACGTAAGGGCCGTGATGATTTGACGTCATCCCCACCTTCCTCACGGTTTGCACCGGCAGTCTTGTTAGAGTTCCCGACACTACTCGCTGGCAACTAACAACAGGGGTTGCGCTCGTTATAGGACTTAACCTGACACCTCACGGCACGAGCTGACGACAACCATGCAGCACCTTGTAAATTGTCCGAAGAAAAGTCTATCTCTAAACCTGTCAATCTACATTTAAGCCCTGGTAAGGTTCCTCGCGTATCATCGAATTAAACCACATGCTCCACCGCTTGTGCGGGCCCCCGTCAATTCCTTTGAGTTTCATTCTTGCGAACGTACTCCCCAGGTGGGATACTTATCACTTTCGCTTAGTCACTCAAACCGAAGTCCGAACAACTAGTATCCATCGTTTACGGCGTGGACTACCGGGGTATCTAATCCCGTTCGCTCCCCACGCTTTCGTCCATCAGTGTCAGTTCATTATTAGTAATCTGCCTTCGCAATTGGTATTCCATGTGATATCTATGCATTTCACCGCTACACCACATATTCTAACTACTTCATAATAACTCAAGATAACCAGTATCAAGGGCAATTCTACAGTTGAGCTGCAGACTTTCACCCCTGACTTAATCATCCACCTACGGACCCTTTAAACCCAATGATTCCGGATAACGCTTGGATCCTCCGTATTACCGCGGCTGCTGGCACGGAGTTAGCCGATCCTTATTCTTACAGTACCGTCAAGCCTCTACTCGTAGAGGTGTTTCTTCCTGTATAAAAGCAGTTTACAACCCATAGGGCAGTCATCCTGCACGCGGCATGGCTGGATCAGGCTCTCGCCCATTGTCCAATATTCCTCACTGCTGCCTCCCGTAGGAGTCTGGTCCGTGTCTCAGTTCCAGTGTGGGGGATCCCCCTCTCAGGGCCCCTACCTATCGTAGCCATGGTATGCCGTTACCACACCATCTAGCTAATAGGACGCATAATCATCTTTTACCGATAAATCTTTAATATAAAATCCATGCGAATATTATATACTATGGAGTATTAGTCAGAATTTCTCCTGGTTATCCTCCAGTAAAAGGCAGATTCTATACGCGTTACTCACCCGTGCGCCGGTCGTCGACAAGTGCAAGCACTCTCGTTACCCCTCGACTTGCATGTGTTAGGCCTGCCGCTAGCGTTCATCCTGAGCCAGGATCAAACTCTTCATCGTTAATTTTTATCGTGCTCGCTAATTCTAAAACTAGCCAACAACTTTAACAACTAAATAGGAATGTTCTAGTTCTCAAAATGGTCTATTCTCTTTTGTGATCTTAACCGTTTCCAGTTAAAATCTTACGCTGTCAATTCAATATGTTTATGAACTTGTTTCTCTTGAACTAACGTCGTTTCCTCCGTTAGCGGGTGCAAATATAACACCTTTTTTTAATCTCACAATGCTTTTTAAAGTTTTTTTTTAAAAAAAATATCACTCTACTTTTTTATCCTTAAATCACACTCTAAATGAACTTCGCTTCTAACAAGTTTAATACCCGTTTTAGCGGGTGCAAACATACAATACATTTCCGTATTATCAACTACTTTTTTTAGCCTTTTTTTAAAGTTTTTTTGCCGCCTTTTTAATCGCCTTGTTTTGTGGGGGTTATAAACTTAAAACCAATCGAATACTATAAACTAATTTTGTTTGAGGCGGTTTTTTGGTGTTAAACACCTATAAGTCCCACACGTTTTACAGATGTTATCGTAAATGTATTGGTTTACATTGGGCCTACTAACAAATTTATTAGATTATGATTCTTTTTAGATAGTCTTTAAATAATACTCCTTAATAAGGTCGCACTACCTCATTACACCCCTACCTATTATAAGTCCGTATGGTATTACCTCGTTTTACGGTTTGTAGGTCTCCTTATTATATAGCTATAAGATTATATAGGTATAAGGTTTTACTCCACTACCATAATATACAGAACCCCAAAAAAAAGCTGAAAACCTACGTGCAACGATAGACTGGGTTAAGGATTAAGGTGACAGCCTTTATTTGCGGCCGCCTATGGTAAAAAAAAGATCTGCCGGCCGGCCGGCAGGTACAGCTCAAAGCCTGACCTTACAACATCCAATGCGCGGTAAGGGAACGCCCTAAGAAAAAAAACAACAGCTCTATTATAAATTACTCCTATATATTGTGTGGATTTATTTATATGTCTATTTTTGCGGATTGAATATAATTATATTAAATGATACATATAACATTACCTGATGGCAGTGTGAAAACGTTTAACGCGAACGTTACACCAATGGATGTTGCTAAAAGCATAAGTGAAGGGTTTGCTAGAAATGTGATTTCGGCAAATTTTAACGGTACCACAGTAGAGACCGAAACACCACTAACTACCGATGGTACTCTGATTTTATACACTTGGAAAGATGATGCTGGTAAAACCGCTTTTTGGCATAGTAGTGCGCACGTTTTAGCTCAAGCGATCGAAGAACTATACGTTGGCGCCAAACTTACTATTGGCCCTGCTATTGAAAATGGGTTTTATTATGATGTTGATTTTGGTGAACATACGGTTTCTGAAAAGGACTTTAAAGCCATTGAAACTAAAATGTTGGAGATCGCAAGAGGAAAACACGAGTTTAAAATGCGTTCTGCAACAAAAGCTGAGGCTTTGTCCTTTTACGAGGATAACCCATATAAAACCGAACTCATTGAAAACTTACAAGATGGTACGATTACATTTTGTGATCATTCTACGTTTACTGACTTATGCCGTGGCGGACATATTCCTAACACAGGTATTATTAAAGCTGTTAAGGTTTTAAGTGTTGCCGGTGCCTATTGGCGTGGTGACGAGAATAAGCCTCAATTAACCCGTGTTTACGGTATTTCGTTCCCGAAACAAAAGGAACTCACAGAATATTTACAACTACTTGAAGAAGCCAAAAAACGTGACCATAGAAAATTAGGTAAAGAATTAGAATTGTTTACCTTTTCACAAAAAGTTGGGCAAGGTTTACCACTTTGGTTACCCAAAGGAGCCGCTTTACGGGAGCGCTTAGAGAATTTTTTAAAGGTTGCGCAGAAAAAAGCAGGTTATGAAACAGTAATGACACCACATATTGGTCAAAAAGAATTATATGTAACCTCTGGGCACTATGCAAAATATGGTGAGGACAGCTTTCAGCCTATTAAAACACCAAAGGAAGATGAGGAGTTTTTGCTGAAACCAATGAATTGTCCGCACCACTGTGAGATTTACAAAAGCGCACCTTGGAGTTATAAAGATTTACCAAAGCGTTATGCAGAATTTGGTACAGTTTACAGATATGAGCAAAGTGGTGAATTACACGGTTTGACGCGTGTACGCGGGTTTACTCAAGATGATGCACATATCTTTTGTATGCCAGAACAATTAGACAAAGAATTTAAAGATGTTATCGATTTAGTGCTTTATGTATTTGGTTCGTTAGGCTTTGAAAATTTTACTGCACAAGTTTCTGTAAGGGATCCTGAAAATCCAGACAAATATATAGGAGATGTTAGCAATTGGGAAAAAGCAGAACAGGCCATAATAAATGCGGCTACAGATAAAGGCTTAGACTATGTTATTGAAACAGGAGAAGCAGCGTTTTATGGTCCGAAGCTAGATTTCATGGTGAAAGATGCTATTGGAAGACGCTGGCAACTAGGCACCATACAAGTTGATTACAACTTACCAGAGCGTTTCGATTTAACCTATAAAGGCAGTGATAACGAGACACATAGACCTATAATGATACACCGTGCACCGTTTGGTAGTATGGAGCGGTTTATCGCATTATTATTAGAACATACTGGCGGAAATTTCCCACTTTGGTTGATACCTACTCAGGCCATTATATTATCTATTAGTGAAAAATATGAGAAATACGCCGAAAAAGTTTTAAATTTGCTAGAAAATGACGAAATTCGCGCACTTACTGATCACAGAAATGAGACCATAGGCAAAAAAATTAGGGAAGCCGAAATGCAAAAGCACCCATATATGATTATTGTTGGTGAGCAGGAAGAACAAGAAGGTAAGATTACAGTACGAAAACACGGTGGTGAAGATTTAGGCATGATATCTGTAGAAGCCTTCACTGAGATGATAAAAGAAGACATTAAAAAAACGCTAAAATCGTTTTAAAAATAATTAGTTTAATTTAAAATTATAAAGTCATAGCAATTAGAAGAAGACAACAACCTAGAAGGGTTTCACAAGAGGATAAACACAAAATCAACTCCAAAATTACGGCACAAAAAGTGCGTCTTGTTGGGGATAATGTTGAAATTGGTATTTATACTAAAGGTGATGCTATGAGAATAGCAAATGAGCAAGAATTAGATCTGGTAGAGATATCACCAAATGCAGAGCCTCCTGTATGTAAGGTTATGGATTATAAAAAGTTTCTTTACGAACAAAAGAAACGTGATAAATCTTTAAAGTCTAAAGCCACCAAAGTTACGGTAAAAGAAATCCGTTTTGGACCTCAAACTGATGAACACGATTACGAATTTAAAAAGAAACACGCTGAAAAGTTCTTAAAAGAAGGTGCTAAATTAAAAGCATTCGTTTTCTTTAAAGGCCGTTCGATAATATTTAAAGAACAGGGACAAATCTTATTACTAAGATTAGCGCAAGATCTTGAAGAGTTTGGAAAAGTGGAACAAATGCCTCGTTTAGAAGGTAAGCGTATGACTATGTTTATGACCCCAAAGAAATAAACATAGGTATTGCACAAGTATATAACACTATAAGCCCATTTTAAACTGGGCTTCAAAATAATTAAGCGAATTAATTAAAAACTAGGAGAAAAAAATGCCTAAAATGAAAACCAAATCTAGTGCTAAAAAGCGTTTTAAGCTTACAGGCACTGGTAAAATTAAAAGAAAACACGCTTTTAAGAGTCATATCTTAACGAAAAAATCTAAAAAGCGTAAGAAAGCCTTAACTAAAATGACTTTAGTTCATGAGGCAGACTTAAATAATGTTAAACTCATGTTACGTTTAAAGTAACAGGATTTTAATCGGTTAAAACAATTTATAAACCCTGGAGTTAGGCTTATTTATTTCTAGTTTAAGAATTTTGATTTCAAGCTAGAAAAAATAGAAAAGTATCTCATATTGATCGCCTACTACAAAAAACAATTAAAATTATGCCAAGATCAGTAAATTCTGTAGCTAAAAGAGCCCGAAGAAAAAAGGTGATTAAGCAAGCAAAAGGTTACTTCGGACGTCGTAAAAACGTTTGGACAGTAGCAAAAAATGCGGTTGACAAAGCGATGCAATACTCGTATAGAGATCGTAGAAACAAAAAGAGAACATTCCGTAAACTATGGATTACGCGTATTAACGCAGGAGCCAGAGAGCACGGTTTATCTTATTCTCAATTTATGGGAGCCTTAAAAGCTAATGACATTCAATTAAACCGTAAGGTTTTAGCAGATTTAGCTATGAATAACCCGGAAGCTTTTAAAGCTGTAGTAGAGAAAATTAAATAAGGCGTTTCGCCTATTGTAAAACATATTATTCGCTTAATAAAAAATCTGATTCTAAATTGAATCAGATTTTTTTTTGTTCTTTATTAAACTTACTTCAGAATGACGCTCCTATTTGCTCCTACTACAATATATTTGAAATTAATTTAAACGATAAAAACTCGAGTACTAAGTTTGTAAACCGCAATAAAATAATTTGATGGATTTATCTAAAATAAAATTAGTTGTTACCGATTTGGACGGCACCCTACTAAATTCAAAACAAGAAGTGAGTGCACAGTTTACAGAATTGTTTAACCAACTATTGGCACATAATATTGTTTTTGTTGCCGCTAGTGGCAGACCACAATATAGCATCATAAAAAAACTACATACCATAAAAAATGATATTACCATAGTATCGGATAATGGTGCGCTAGTTTCCAAAAATAACGATGTTATTTTATCTTCCCCTTTAAAAAAAACCAAGCTGGCTCAAGTTATCCGTTTAATTAACGCCCTAAAACATACTCACCCCGTTTATTGCGGAAAAAACAAAGCATTTGTAAACAGTGATTCTAAAAACCTTATAGCACTTTTAGAAGAGTATTATCCCGATTACGAGTTTATTGAAAATGCAAATACTATAACAGAGGATATTTATAAGGTAGCACTTTTTCATGAAGAAAATTCTGAAAAACATATTTATCCTTTCGTAAAACATTTAGAACAGGACTTTAAAGTAAAAACATCGGCACATCACTGGGTAGACATATCGGACAAATTAGCTCACAAAGGATACGCCATTAGAATGCTTCAAGAGCGTTTAAATATTTCTTTTGAAGAAACTATGGTTTTTGGAGACTATAACAACGATATCGAAATGTTAAAACGTGGCTATTTTAGTTACGCCATGGAAAATGCTCATGAGACGGTTAAAAAAATTGCGCGTTTTAAGACCAAAACAAATAATGAATTGGGCGTAGAATACGTATTACAACAATTAATTTGTGCAAAAAACAAGTTAAAACCAAATGGAGTATAAAAGTTTATTGTCCAAAAGCAGTAATCACTAAAGCTCTTGAATTGGCATGGTTTCGATGTTCACATAAATAAATGCCTTGCCAAACTCCTAAATTAAGTTCCCCATTAGAAATAGGAATTTGCACAGACGCCCCTAAAACAGATGCCTTAATATGTGCGGGCATATCGTCAATACCTTCATAAACATGTTCGTAATAAGGAGCATTTTCGGGTATCATGACATTAAAATGACTTTCAAAATCATTTCTTACCGTATAATCGGCATTTTCGTTTATAGTTAAACTTGCAGAAGTATGTTTTATAAACACTTGAAGTACTCCAATTTTAATAAGATGTATTTCTGAAATTGCATTAATAATTTCATCTGTTATTAAATGAAATCCTCTAGAGCGCGGTGTTAATGTTATGTGTTTTTGAAAAAATTTCATTTGTAATTATTTCTGATAAGTCAAGCTATAAAAATAGCTATACACACTAATATTTGTAAAAAACATAATAGGCTTTTTAACAAAGCCCATTATTTAAAGGGCTGTGTTTCTCATCACTAAAAAGGGAATATCAATATTAAAAGCAAACCGTTGAATGTCTTGAATTTTAAAAAGACGTTCAAAAAAAGAATGTTTTTTATCTACCATTGCTAATACTTTAATATTATTGTTAACAATATAATCATGAACATCATCATACATTGTTTCAATCGAAGTATTAATAAATTCGTGCTTAGCCTCTTTAAAAATCGTATTGAAAAAGTCTTGAGCTTCTTCTTGACTATAACCCTCTTGTCGTTGATCTGAAAGATGTAAAATATCTAAAGTCGAATTTTGCACGGTCATTATATCTTCAAGGGGCTTAAAATTGTTGGTATTAATCAATTTGAAATTTGAATTTACAAAAGCGATTTTTTCAACACCCTGAAAACTATATCCAGACGGAATAGCAAGAACAGGAAGATTACTACGCTGCATGATTTTTACGGTATTACTACCGAAAAGAATTTTCTTTAAACCAGATGCACCCTTTGTTCCCATAATAATTAAGTCGATATTATGATTTTCTGAGACTTGATTAACAGCGTCAATAAAATCGTCGTAATCTACAACCGAGTGAAATAGATGCTTATTATTACGGTATTTCGATTTCATATCAGAGATAAGTTGCGATATAGATTTTTGAGCCTCATCAATCAAGGTTTGATAAACACTTGTAGTTGAGGAAACCGTCATCATGTCTCCAGAAATATACGAAGAGGCTTTCTGTACGTTAAAAAAGTAAAAATCGCAGTGCGTATTTTTAAATAACTCCAGAGCATAATGGATTGCATTTATAGAGTTTTCAGAAAAATCTGTTGGTAATAATATCTTATTCATAAATTTTGTGTCTTGTACAAAGTAAATATACAGGAACAAGGGCATTGAAAAAATGACAAATGTCAGTTGCAAAATAATTTTGACTCGGGTACAAATAGTACTCCATAAAAACTCATGTGCCCATAAATAAAACAGGCCATCGTCGTCCTAGATTTATAAAAACAATATGTTTAGGGACTAAATTTAAACTTATAAACGCCATTTTATATCTATTTATAACCATTAAGCAGGAAAAATGAACTGTTTTTTGTAATATAGTAAGCTAAAACCAAATGTCTAAACTCATGAAAAAAATTGGTTTATTATTTTTTAGTGCACTATTAATAGTGTCCTGCAGCTCTTCTCAAAATAAAAAGTTAGGGATTGACCCTAGCCAGTACGCCGAAACCATAACAGCCACCGAACTCGAAAAGATGTTATTCATATACGCATCTAATGAGTTTGAAGGACGAAGTACGGGTGAACTTGGACAAAAAAAAGCCATTGAATTTATTAAAAACAATTATATAGATGCCAAAATCTCGTCACCTCTTGGTGATGGTGACTATTTTCAAACTATACCCGAAGCTTATTTTAACGGTAAAGCGAAAGCATCAGAAAATGTTCTTGCGTATATAAAGGGCTCTAAAAAACCAGAAGAAGTAATTGTAATATCTGCACATCTAGACCATATTGGGATAGCTTCAAATGGCGACATTAACAATGGTGCAGACGATAATGGTTCGGGCACGGTAGCTATCATAGAAATTGCCAGAGCTTTTAAAGCTGCCGAGATCGATGGTTATGGTCCCGAGCGTTCTATTCTTTTTTTACATGTAACTGGCGAAGAAATTGGGTTGTTTGGCTCGCGATATTACACCGAGGTAGAGCCCGTATTTCCTTTAGCGAATACTGTTGCTAATTTAAATATAGATATGATTGGTCGTGTGGATTCTAAACATAAAAATGGAGATAATTATTTATACCTCATTGGATCGGATCGATTAAGTAAAGCCTTGCACGATGTTTCGGAAGCTGTAAATAAGAAATATGTAAACCTTAAATTAGACTATACGTACAACGATTTAAACGATCCTAATCGTTTCTATTACCGATCAGATCATTACAATTTTGCTAAAAACAACATCCCAGTAATCTTTTATTTTAATGGTACTCATGACGATTATCACAGACCAACAGATACTCCAGATAAAATAAACTATAAGTTTCTAGAAACCCGTACACGTTTAATTTTTTATACCGCTTGGGAGTTAGCTAATCGTGAAGAGCGGGTGCCCTTGGATTAATTTTTTTTTTGAAACATGACATTTATACCAAATTAACAATACGATATTTCAAAATAAATTGGTGTTACACCATAAAAGAAGGTCAAGTCCAAAAGTTGTGTTCAAGTAACAGTTGTTAATCTAGAAAGGAAAAACCTTCAGTAATCTCACAAAAAAAGCCCCTCAATTTCTTGAGAGGCTTTTACTTTTGGGTGGAAGACCGGATTCGAACCGGCGACCCTTGGTACCACAAACCAATGCTCTAACCAACTGAGCTACAACCACCATGTAACTTGCATTTTGTAATGCGCTTGCAAAGATAGTTTATTTTGTGATTGCACCAAATTTTTTCTTTCCTTTTTTAAGAATAATTTTCACTTTAAATCGAACAAACTATCTACTGCAGGGTAACGTTCTGTTGTAAAGCCTTCTGCAAACTCAACACCAATTAATCGCCCTAAATCTCGAGCTCTATAATTTACACTTTCGGTGAAATTTTTACTAGATATTGGTGTTTGGGGCGCTTTACTTGAGGCGTCGAAAAACTGAGTTTTATACGCTAAAACCGCCTTCATTTTAACTTCGATAAAATCGGAAACATCTACCACAACATCTGGCTCTAAATTTTTCCATTGAATATAATGGTAAACCTGTTTTGGACGCCAAGGTTCTTGTAAATCCTTGTCAAGAGTCGTTTCGATTTTAACTAATCCGCTTAAAAAACAAGAATCACTAACCAATTGACTTCCTTTAGCGTGATCTATATGTCGATCTTCTACAGCATTACAAAGCACAATTTCGGGTTTATATTTGCGAATCATTTTAATAACTTCTAATTGGTGCTGCCTATCATTGACAAAAAAACCGTCAGCGAAACCTAGATTCTCTCTAACCGCAATTCCCAATATTTTAGATGCATTGCTAGACTCTATTGCTCTAGTTTCAGCAGTACCTCTAGTACCCAATTCGCCACGAGTTAAATCTATAATCCCTACCTTTTTACCATGGGCTATTTCTTTGGCTATGGTAGCTCCACAACCCAATTCCACATCGTCTGGATGCGCACCAATAGCAAGAATATCTAATTTCATATCTCTATTTTTAATCCTAAAATGCAAAAATAACTTTTTAACATTATTGTTTTCTCTGTTTTTAAATATTTCTTATTACCAACTGCTTCAATAAAAAAATCTTTTTTTTAAAAATGTCTTTATAAATCCCTAGCATTTCTTGTAATGAGATAATCAGGCACAGCATAAATAAGCAGGTAAAGCATGAATTTATCTGGAAACCTATTTGTTTATTCGAAGGTCCAGGCCACAATACGCGATAATTTATTACCCTGTTTCATAGGTATGGTTTCAATAGTGCTAGCTCCTAACTTTTTTAAAGAGCTGTAAAAATCTTTTAACAATTCTTTTTTAGACACTAAGGTGCTAAACCAAATACATTGTTCTCTAAATAAAGAACTTTCGTATAAATAATTGTGAATAAATGCTTTTTCACCACCTTTATACCAAAGTTCATTATGGGTGCCAGCAAAGTTTCTAACCACCTCAGCCCCTTCCCTATTTAATCCCTTCAGTTTTCTTCTAGTTGCTTCTAAGGCTTCTCTTTCAGATTTATAAAATGGTGGATTACAAATAGAAATTGAGAATCTATCTTGTTCATTTAAAATTCCTTTAAGAATTTGAGCAGGATTTTTTTGGTGTCTTAAAGAAATATGAGTGTTTAATTTATTCTTATTAATGATGTTCTGGGCAGTTTCTATAGATTTTGTATCAATATCCGATCCCACAAAAGTCCAATTATACTCTGCAACTCCCAAAATAGGATAAATACAAGTAGCTCCTGTACCAATATCCAGGACTTTAATGTTATTTGTAATATTCGCTGTTTCTAAAAGCTGTGATATATGGTGAATATAATCTACCCGACCAGGAATTGGCGGACACAAATTAATATCTGGAAACTCCCAATAATGTATGTGATAATGCTGCTTTAACAACGCCGTATTTAATGCTTTTACCGCTTTAGGATTCGCAAAATCAATGGTTTTAGTGTCGAATTTATTTAAAAACACAAATTCTTTTAATTGGGGCATACACGCACATAAAACCTCTAAATGGTATCCAGCCCTATGTTTGTTTTTCTCGTGAAAATTTGATTTTGTTTTGATAATTAGTTGTTTTATGGATAATTCAAAACTACAAAATAGTTTGTTTAGGTGTTTATTAAGTAATCTAATATCTTTGCCAAAAATTATACTATGTTAAAAGCTGTAATATTTGATATGGATGGGGTAATTGTGAATAGTGAACCCCTGCATCACAAAGCGTATGATAAAATGTTTAATGAGGTAGGTATTCAAGTGTCTGATGCGCTTTACCAATCGTTTACCGGTCAAGCGACATATCCTATATGCGAAACGTTATGTCAAACTTTTGGTCTTAATCAATCTCCAGAAGAATTAGTTGCTATTAAACGCAAGCATTTTAAATATTTATTTGATAATGATGACAGTTTTCAACTTATTGACGGCGTTTTAGAATTGATTCGAGATTACCACAGCAATGGATTAAAACTGGTATTAGCATCGTCGGCATCTATGCCCAATATTAATAGAATCTTTGAACGTTTTAACCTAGACCAGTATTTTGTTGATAAACTAAGTGGAGCCGATTTAAAAGCCTCAAAACCGCATCCAGAAATATTTATAAACGCGGCTAAATCTTCTGGTTTTGATAGAGCGTCTTGCCTGGTTATTGAAGATTCTACCAACGGTATAAAAGCCGCAAACGCAGCTCAAATTTTTTGTGTTGGATTTAATAGCGGGTATTCTAACAACCAAGATTACTCGACAGCTGATAAAGTGATCTCAGATTTTAAAGACATTCATTACAATAAAATAAAAGACCTTTTAAAATAAAAGTAATCCCAGTCAAGAAACTGAAACTTGTTAACTTGTTAACAGCTTATCACGTTGCCTTTTGTTTACGACATCTGGTAACTATACTAAACGCAAATTGCCTTCAGTGTTTTTATTAAGTCGGAAACTCTTGGTTTCTGTCATTATTTACAACTTGTTTATATTGCTTTTATTTTTTTGACTTCAAGAGCGTATTTTGCTCTTCCATCAAATCTGTAAGTTTAGAGAGCAATTCAATATCTTTTGGTGTAGCAATTGAAGTGTCTTTAGTGTCCTGCGATTTTTTACGCAAGCGATTCATAAATTTAACGGCAATAAAAACGGCAAAACCCACTATTAGAAAATCTAAAAAAGCTTCGGCAAAAGCGCCGTAACCAATAGCCACTTCGTTTTTAAGAATCGTATTATCTGCACTTAGCACAGCATCTCTTAGTATAATACGCTTATCGTTAAAATGTACCCCATCGGTTAATAAGGATAATGGTGGTAATAACACTTTTTTAACCAAAACATCGATTACTTGATTAAATGCAGCGCCAATAATAATACCAATAGCCATGTCCATCATATTGCCCTTTACAGCAAACTCTTTAAATTCTTTAAATAATTTCATAAATACCCTTCTTTTTTAAAAATTGTCTGCAAAGGTATTAGTTTAAAATGGAGTTTAACACCTACTTTTTTATCAAGTTTTGTAGAGCGAACAATTTACATATTAAGTATAATACTAATAAGCACAATTATTAGTTTAATAGCTAATAATATTAATTATTAGTTTTTAAGCTAATAATTTAATTTTCATTAATAAAATTTATATCTTTGATAATGACTATTTTATATGACTTATGACAAGTATAATAACTGGAGATATCATAAACTCTAAAAAAAGCGCTCCAAAACAATGGTTAGAGGGTCTTAAAACGGTTTTGAATTATTTTGGAAGCTCGCCATTAATATGGGAAATATACAGAGGTGATAGTTTTCAGGTAGAAGTTAAGCCAAAAGATGCGTTAAAAGCCAGTATTTTAATTAAGGCCGCAATAAAACAATTTGAAATAATTGATGTCAGACTCGCCATTGGTATAGGAGATAAAACCTATCAATCTGAAAAAATCACAGAATCCAACGGTAGTGCCTTTGTGAATTCTGGCGAATGTTTTGAAGCCTTAAAAAAAACCACGCTTGCCATAAAAACACCTTTTAAAACTTTTGACAAGCCTATAAATATCATGTTGGAATTAGCCTTATTAACTATGAATAATTGGACGCCAACAACTGCAATATTAGTTAAAACAACACTTGAAAACCCAGAATTAAACCAAATGCAACTCGCTAAACATTTTGGTAAAACACAAGGAAATATTAGCCAAGGTCTTAAGCGTGCTGGTTTTGATGAGATTTCAAGCTTGTTAGAGTACTACAACACCGAAATACAAAAGCTATGCTCACATTATTCATAAAATTAATTTTAGCGCACTTTATTGGCGATTTTTTATTGCAACCCGACAAATGGGTTGCTCACAAAGAAACCCACAAGCATAAATCGAAGTTTTTATATGGGCATATTTTAGTTCATACCGGCGCATTAATTCTGGTTTTGCAGGCCGATTTTAACTACTGGTTGGGAATTTTAATCATTATTGCTTCACATTACATTATAGACATCATCAAGTTAAACCTCACGAATGTTATTAATAACAGACTTCTTTTTAGTTTAGATCAATGTGCACATATCATAATAATCGCTGTGGTTGTTAATATCTACGAGCCTTTTAACTTTAGTATAAATTCGCTTTACAACTCCAAATTTATGTTATTAATTACATGCTTGTTGGGGGTTACTGTAGTCTCATCTACAATCATGAAAATTGTTATTTCCAAATGGTATTTAAAGGAAAATAATAGTGACAAATCTCTAGAACACGCTGGCGCCTATATTGGTATTTTAGAACGTTTGTTTGTATTTGGCTTTATAATCATGAATTATTGGGCGGGTATAGGATTCTTAATAACCGCAAAATCGGTATTTCGTTTTAGTGATTTATCGAAAGCTAAAGACCGTAAGTTAACCGAATATATCCTTATCGGAACTTTAATGAGTTTTGGATTAGCTATCGTTTTCGGATTAGGATACAGATACCTTTTAAACCTGCTTGACATTTAATTTCGGGATAAGAATTAAAAAAAATTCAATCCAAAAAAAACGAACCCTCTTGGTTTTAAAATAATATGGTTGCTAGATTATTAATTCATTTTTTGTAATGCCTAGCATATCCGCGGTAAGCGAAAAAACCTAAAATGGCAATAATAACACAAGCCACGGCAATAAACTTAACACTTACTATTTGATCGCCACTGGCGTAAGAATGCAAACCTGCTAAATAGAAATTTACTCCAAAATAGGTCATTAATATACTAGAAAAGGCCACAATAGACATCAGATTAAACAACCAACGACCACGCAACCCTGGAATTAATCGCATATGCACAACAAAAGCATATACCATTATACTTATTAGTGCCCAAGTTTCTTTGGGATCCCAGCCCCAATAACGACCCCAGCTTTCGTTAGCCCACATACCGCCTAAAAAGTTTCCAATAGTTAACAACACTAAACCTACCACTAAAGCCATCTCATTAATAACGGTAAGTTCTTTAATATTTAAATCCATTTTGGCTTTATTCTTTTTGGTGGTAAAAATCATTAGCAATAAAGCCACCGCTCCTAAAATCATCCCTAATGCAAACGGCCCATAACTTGCCACAATAACTGCAACGTGAATCATAAGCCAATAACTATCTAAAACAGGAGGTAAATTAGCAATTGCAGGATCCATCCAATTCCAATGTGCAATCATCAAGATCATAGCCGTTATAAATGCAGTTGCCGCAATGGTTAAATCACTTTTTCTGCCAAAAACCAAACCAAAAAACATAGTTGCCCAAGCCACATAGATCATGGACTCGTAGGCATCACTCCACGGTGCATGACCAGAGATGTACCAACGCATAATTAGACCAACAGTATGCACTAAAAACAATGCAATTACAACAGCATTTAACACTTTTACAGCGCCTTTTATAGCCTTGCTTTTTTCTTTAAAAATTTGAAATATTAAAACCACAAACAGCAAGAAACCTGCATAGAGGTACCAACTAAACAGTTTTTTAAAAATATCATATTTATTATATAAAACTTCGGTATTAATCTTCTCGTCACTTAACATGACTTCTGCGCCATGTTGATGCTGCGTTTTTTTAAATGCACTTAATAAACTTGAGGCTTCGCTAAAGTCACCCGATTGCTTTGCTCTATTTAAGGTTACTAAATACGCTCTAAAACCATTTTTAATAAAGTTGCCATAGAGGGAGTCTTTAATTTTTTCTCTCAGATCTTTATTCATGCGATAATCGTATGCCGAAATCCATTTATTATTTTCATGGTTTGGAATTGGGAAAATTCTTAGAGACATCCCCTCAACCGCGTTGTACAATAAGCTAACACGCTGGTCGGTTTCTTTAAACTCCTTTTGAAACCCCGAAGGCACCTGTGCTTTATAAGCCTCTTCTAAATACGGTGATAATTTATATTCGCCTCTTACTGTAAAAAAATCGGCTAGAGTGGCATGTTTAGCCTCTTTTGGGATACCTATTAAACTTCTTATAGAATCGCCCTTTTTAGGTTTAATATAGATAATAGGTACGTTATACCATAATAAAGGACTCTCTTGTATGGATAAGAGGACTTGGTTAGCATCAAAATCTTCGTAAGTATCATTTTTACTTAATTTTCTGAGCATTTCAGAGGCATAGGTATTTACTGGCATCATACGGCCACTAATATCCTGAATAACCAGATGTCCAAACTCGTCGGCATGCGCCTTAGGAGTAATATTGGCTTTAAGTATAGAATCTATTTGTGTTTTTGATGGTTTAGAATGGTTATGACCATCATTTTCTGCATGCGATTGCGAAAACACATTCATTCCCAGGCATAAAAACACCAAGGAGAGTAATTTTGCTTTTTTAGTCTTTATTTTATTGAGTTGTTTTTTTAAATCATGAAAACGAGAGCCTTTAACAAATAAAATGGCCATCATACTAAAATACAGTAAAATATAACCAATATAAGTTATTAGGGTACCCCAATAATCATGATTTACAGATAGTATGGTACCTTTTTCGTCGGGATCAAAACTAGCTTGAAAAAATCGATATCCACGATGGTCGAGGATATTATTCATATATATTTTATAATCGAAATCCCCTTTTTCTTCATCTAAAACGGTCACTTGACTTGAGAATGCAGAATAGCTTTTATCGGTACCTGGATAACGTTCGGCCTCAAAATCATTTAATTTAATTTGAAAAGGCAATTCTAAAACTTTAGAGCCGTACCTGAATGCAAAATCTAAACCGCCCACTTTTAACTGTTTAAAAGCATTATTAACCCCTTTACCTCCCAGTAGCCCAATCGTTTTGGTTTCGTTATTAGTAGTTACCTTAAGCACAACACCATCGCTATCATTTTTTTGCACTTCAGACTTTTGCACAACACCAAAAACGCCTTTAACAACAGGATTTGGAAAAACCATTTGCATAGTACCAATTTTATACAACGATCGCAATACCAAAGGTTGTAAGCTATCTTTAACCAGCTGTCCTTCTGCACGCGTGGCCATAGTCATATACTCCCCTTCAAAAGGCGAATTGATGTCTAATGAGCCGTCATCATTATAGCTAATATTTATGGCCCCTTTTGTGGGTTTATTAAGCGCGAAAAGAACATTATGAATATTTTGTACTTCACCAACTTTTAAAAAATGATTATGTCGCCCACTATCGCCACCTTCAACCAATTTCAGGAATAAATCTCCATTGTCATCAGGAATAACATCTTCTTCTGCACCAGCAATAAAATCGACCAACTCGATTGTTACAGGTTGCTTATTATAATCGGTAGAAACTTTAAATTTATTTTGTAAACGTTTAGAAAAATCAACTTCAGATTCTAACACGCGTCTTTGATGTTGTCCATTAACTTCAAAATCTCCATCAATATATGTCGTAATATATGTTTTTTGAGATAAGAACGTGTTTTCTACTTCACCTTCCCGTATAGCCATCATACCTTCAAAACTCACATAGCGTGTTATAAAGGCACCAAAAAGTATAAGAATAAAGGACAAGTGGATTATTAATGTGGCCCATTTTTCTTTTTTATAAAGTCTATAGCGATAAATATTTCCAGCAAAATTAATAACAAAAAACACCATGATGGCTTCAAACCACCATGCATTATAGATTAAATTTCGCGTGTAAGGTGTAGGCGATGTGTCTTGCCCAGCATCCATAAAAGTACCTGCGGCCATAGCGGCAATGTAAATAATAAATAAAATGGCGGTAAATCGTGTAGAGAAAAGAACTTTGGCGAGTTTATTTTGCATAATAACAACCTTGTTTTGGGTTTTGCAAATTTAAGGATTTATGAGTATTTAAAGTGTTAAATTTGGAAGAGTTGACAAGAATTTTCGATGATTCATAAAATACCAGTAAACTTAAAACTATAATACAATGGTGGCTTAAAATTTAAGTTGTTTTGCGACTTTCAAATATTTTTAAATACAAAAAAGTGCTCATTTTTCGAGCCCGATATTTGGCGTTTTCGGCATAATCGCCTTCAAAAAGTGTGTTAACTGTTTCAAACCAAAGATTTAACCAGAGCCCAAAATGGAATTCGGAAATAGAGTGATTATTTTCTTTATCGACTTTTATATGCACCTCTAATGGATTACCATTGTACTTTGTTTTAAGAAATAAACTGGACTCCCAAAAGTTGGTTAAACGCTCTAAATGGGTATCCCAGTCTTTAATGGCATTGTTAAAAATAGGCCCTAAAACAGGATCTTTTCTAACCTTCTCATAGAAGGACGAAACCAATAAAAACACATCGTCTCTAGTTTTAATATCTTTTTTTATCATAGTAAACAAAGTTAGAATATTTATTTTTTAAGATGGATGAAAGTTTTGAAAACTTAAAACAGCTTTGCACCGTGTATTTTTTACTGTTTTAAAAAAACTGTATTTCAGCATTTGTAATTGGTAATTCTTAGTATTTTAGCGGAATGATTTTAGTAACCATTATTGGCGCTGGAAATGTTGCCACACATCTTTTTAAAGCTTTCAATAAAGCTGAAAACATCACTGTAAACCAATGGTTTAGTAGAGACACAAACACCATTAGTGCGCATAAAAACGAGGTTGAAATTATTAACGATTTATCGCAATTAAAACAAGCCGATATTTATATTTTAGCGATAAGCGACGATGCAATCGCGGGCGTATCAGAACAACTGCCGTTTGAAAACAGAATTGTACTCCATACTTCGGGTAGTGTTGGGGTTTACGATATGGATAAAAAACATCGCCGTGGCGTATTTTACCCCTTACAAACATTTAGTAAAACGGCCGATATCGATTTTAAAAATGTACCCATTTGTATTGAGACGATAAATAAAAAAGATTATTCTATAGTTAAAGCCCTTGCTGTTGCCATAGGAAGTCCCACTAAAAAAGTAAATAGTGACCAACGACGTGTACTCCATTTAGCAGCTGTTTTTGTGAATAATTTCACCAATCAATTGTACAGAATTGGACACGAAATAACCGAAAGTGAGGGTGCAGAATTCGATTTATTGAAGCCCTTAATTCTAGAGACTGCAAAAAAAGTTCAAGATTTATCTCCGTATAGGGCTCAAACAGGACCAGCAAAACGACACGATAAAAAGACCATTAGAAAACATTTAAAACAATTAAAAAACAATCATCACAAAGCCATATACGAGCTACTAACCTATTCAATTCAAAAAACCCATGGAAGAAAAAAGTTATAAAGAACACTTAAAACATATTAACACCTTTATATTTGATGTAGATGGTGTTTTAACCGATGGCTCTATTAGCGTTACCACAAATGGCGATATGCTTCGCACCATGAGCATTAAAGATGGTTATGCCCTTAAAACCGCCGCAGATGCAGGATTTAATGTTTGTATAATTTCTGGAGGTACTAACGAAGGCGTTCGTATTCGATTAACCGGTTTGGGCATTACCGATATTTACCTCGGTGCGCATAATAAAATTGAACAGCTTGACGACTACTTAAACAAAAAAGGGATTACACCAGAACACGTGTTATATATGGGTGATGACATTCCAGATTTCCCTGTAATGAAACGCGTGGGCCTACCGTGTTGTCCACAAGATGCTGTACCTGAAATAAAAGGAATTTCGAAATATATTTCTCACAAAAAAGGAGGCCAAGGCGCTGCTCGTGATGTTATAGAACAGGTTTTAAAAGTACAAGACAAATGGAATAGTAATTTTAGCGCAAAATATGATTAATTGGTCATGTATTGCGTATTAGTTTAAAAGTAACCCTCATTAAACTTAAGTTGAATTTAACTCTTAATTGTTCTATTTCGATACTTTAAAACTCAACTACAAAAAACATCAAGGGTTACTTTAACGTCTCCCTGTGTTGTATTTATTCTATTTTAGAGCTTTCGGGATTTAGTTTATATTAGTTTGAAAATTTTGTTTACTACAATCGCATTTAAGTTTTTGAAATATTACCACTAATTAACTTGTAATGTACAAGGTAGTATGGTAAGCAAACAAAGTAACCATTTAAAGTCATGCTAAAAGAAAAGCTTAAAAACCACCACATTATCTTGGCGTCTGGATCACCACGACGCCAAGAACTTTTAAAAAATTTAGGAGTAGAATTTGAAATTAGACTTAAACCCATTACTGAAGAATACCCTTATCGTCTAAGGCATTTTGAAATCAGTAATTATTTAGCTCAATTAAAAGCTCTGCCTTTTAAATCTGAACTAAAACCAAAAGATATTTTAATAACAAGCGATACCATCGTTTGGCACAATAATAAAGCCTTAGGCAAACCAAAAGATGCAGAAGAAGCTTTTACTATATTAAAAACGCTAAGCAACTCCACTCATGAGGTGATTACTTCGGTTTGTTTTACCACAACAACTTCAGAAAAAACAGTACACAGCATCACGAAAGTCACTTTTAAAACCTTAAGTGATTCAGAAATATTACACTACATAAAAAATTACAAACCTTTTGATAAGGCTGGTGCTTATGGTATTCAAGATTGGATTGGCCTCATTGGTGTTACCCAAATAGAAGGCTCTTATTTTAATGTTATGGGATTACCTCTTCATATGGTTTATAAAACGTTAAATGACATGGCTTTAAGCTGATAAATTTGTAGTTTTAACTATAAAATTTATCGCAGATGACACATTTTTTTAATACCAAAACACATTTTTGGTTAATTATTGTGATTTTAGTACTTATCACTTCTTGCGGAAACCAAGATAATAAGGAGGCCTTAAGTGAAAATTTAGAAAATAAAGTTATTCAAAACAACGCTACTTCACATCAAATCCCTTGGCAAAAATTTAAAGAGTACTGGTATTCTGGAAAAGCAGAAATCACATCCTATAAATTAGAGCAAGCGCGTTATGGTGAAATACACCAAGGTCAAGCTGTTTTAATATATGTTACCGAAGATTTCTTACCCCACAAACAAGTAAAAGCAGACCAAAAAAGTAATAACACAGTCTCTGTTTTAAAACTAAACGCGACCAAAAAGTTTAATACAGGTATATACCCTTACTCTGTAATGCAAAGCACTTTTTTTCCCGTTTCCAACAATCAACATGCCATTAAAATAACAAGTTCTATACAAGAGTGGTGTGGCCAAACATTCTCGCAACTAAACAATAAAGACCAGTTTGAAATTAAATCATACTCCTATTTTGAAACCGCCGGCGACACCTTTTTTAAACGTGAAAAAAGTATTTTAGAAAATGAACTCTGGGTAAAATTGCGGATTAACCCAAAATCTTTACCAACGGGTGATGTAAAAATTATTCCAGCTTTAGAATACTTTCAGTTAAATCAAAAAGAACAAAAAGCTTATCAAGCTAAAGCAGATTTAAAAAGCAGTTCGTACACATTGAAGTACCCAGAATTAAACAGAACCTTAACCATAGAGTTTAACCCTGTTTTTCCACACCAAATACTGGGCTGGAAAGAGACTGTTAAACACAAGTCCGATAAAACCACCATTACAAAAGCAGTAAAACTGGCATCTATTAAATCTGCCTACTGGAAAAAAAATACCATTAAAGATACCGTTCTAAGAACTGTACTTAAACTGCACTAGAGTAAAGGGTTTAAATACTAAAAGCACATTTAAAACAGTTGTATTATGTACACTCACAGATCTTGTCATATGAGTTTCTACTGTATATTTGCACTGTAAATAATATAATAAAACATTATGCTCTCAGAGACACTGCAACACCAACTAGTAATAACAGCCATTGTACTTATTTCCTTATTAATTATTAGGGCCATTACTAATTTCACTATTGCTAAGGTTGCCAGAAAGAACGGCATAAACGAAGCGCGAATACGTCTCGTATTTAGATATGTTTCAGTAACACTTGTTTTAATAGCTATAGTAATTGTAACCTATATTTTTGGAGCTAAATTTAAAGATTTAGCACTTATATTCTCATCGGTATTTGCAGTTATCGGTATCGGATTATTTGCAGTTTGGTCTATTTTAAGCAACGTTACCTCGGGTGTTATTATGTTTTTTAACTTTCCTTACAAAGTTGGTGATAAGATTAAAATTCACGATGTAGATTTTCCAATTACCGCCATTATTGAAGACATTAGAGCTTTTCACTTACATTTACGTCTAGATAATGGAAACCTCGTTACTTACCCTAACAACCTAATGCTACAAAAAGCAGTAACACTTGTAAAAAAAGATGCCATTGGAGATCATGATAGCGGTGTGTAATAATTTAGCTACGCAACTTAATCCATAATTACTTATCTTTAACAAACATATTTTTTTCATGTTAGAAACCAAAGGGAAAATTTTTAATAAAAAACTAGGACAAATTCCAGGTAGCATCATCTACACGGGCAAAAAAAGGTCTCAAAAACTTTTTATTGAAGTTTTCGATTACAATAAAGAAGAATGTATTGAAAAAGAATTGCTAACTGTAGAAGAAAGCTTCGATTTTAAACTTTCGGATTCTGTTACGTGGATTAATTTAAACGGATTAAATCACGTAAAAGACATTGAAAAATTGGGTCAACACTACAACCTGCACCCTTTAGTTTTAGAAGATATCGCAAATATTTCTCAGCGTCCGAAAATTGATGAATACGAAGATTATTTATTTGTCGTCTTAAAGATGCTGTATTATGATGCCAATAACAAGGTAGCCGCAGAGCAAGTTAGTTTTGTTTTAGGAAAAAACTACGTGCTATCTTTTCAAGAATCTGACGGCGATGTTTTCGATGGTGTTAGAGATAGAATACGCCACTCTAAAGGCCGAGTGCGTAGTCTGCATTCAGATTATTTGCTCTATATTTTAATCGATGCCATTGTAGACCATTATTTTAACATTATTGATGTATTGGGAGATAAAATAGAAGATTTTGAAACCTTAATATTTTCAGGAAAAGCCACCGATGAAATTAGCAAAGACATACAAGATTTAAAACGAGAAATACTAAAGGTTAGACGTGCCATTTTTCCGCTTCGCGAAGTGTTAAGTCGTATTGAAAAAAACGAAAGCACACTAATTCATAAAAAAACTAAAACATTTTATCGAGACATTTATGATCATCTCATTCAAGTGTCTGAAAACATCGATATATACCGGGAAATGATATGGAGTTTAATGGATATGTACATGACCACCATTAGCAATAAAATGAATGAGGTCATGAAAGTACTTACCATCATGTCCACCATTTTCATTCCGCTTACCTTTATTGCTGGTATTTACGGCATGAATTTCGAGCACATGCCAGAACTAAGTTATAAATATGCCTATTTTATTTTATGGGGTGTTATGATTTTAATTTTTATAGGTTTATTGTTGTATTTTAAACGCAAAAAATGGCTCTAATTTATGGGTAACTATTTTGAGTAATTTTTGATTAAAATTGGTTAAAACTTAAAATTACCTTAATGACGTTTCGCGTTTAGATTATGTAAAATTTAACAGTACAAGCAACATTTCAGCAAGCTTACTTTATTATATTTGGTGTTAGATAATAAAAAAATGATGCAAAAACACCTAGTCTATTTTTTCATATTACTATTTTTTTCTTCGCTTTTACAAGCACAAAAACCAAAAAACCCTTCTGCATCTTATATTTACGAGTCCATTCAAAAACTTAATTTTTTTGGCTCTGTATTATATGTTGCGGCACATCCAGACGATGAAAACACACGTTTAATTTCCTACATGTCTAACCATATTAAAGCGCGAACAGGCTATTTATCGCTTACCAGAGGCGATGGCGGACAAAACCTTATTGGCCCAGAATTAAGAGAGCTTTTAGGCGTTATACGCACCCAAGAATTATTGGCTGCCAGACAAATTGATGGTGGTGAACAATGGTTTACTAGAGCTAACGATTTTGGCTATTCTAAGCATCCTGACGAAACTCTAGCGATTTGGGATAAAACCGAAGTTTTAAGCGATGTGGTTTTAGCCATTAGGCAGTTTAAACCAGATATTATTATTAATAGATTTGACCACAGAACGGTAGGTAAAACCCATGGGCATCATACCGCTTCTGCTTTGTTAACCTTGGAAGCATTCGATTTGGCACATGATAAAAAGGCATATCCAAATCAATTAAAACAAACGAGTACCTGGCAACCAAAACGCATATTTTTTAATGCCAGTTGGTGGTTTTACGGCAGTCAAGACAAATTTGATAAAGCCGATAAAAGCCATATGATATCTTTTGATGTGGGCAATTATTACCCGCTAAAAGGCTTGTCTAACAACGAAATTGCTGCCCAATCTAGCAGTCAGCATTTAAGTCAGGGCTTTGGTCGTTTATCCCAACGAGGCTCGCAACAAGAATATATTGAATTTTTAAAAGGCGATCCTTTAACCAACAACGACAATATTTTTGACGGCATAGACACCTCATGGAATCGCATTAAAGGCGGAAAAGCCATTGGTGACATTTTAAATGCTGTTGAAAAAAATTTCAATTTTAAAAATCCGTCGCAACATATTCAGCCATTACTAAAAGCTTATAAATTGCTTCAAAACGTTGAAAACAACCATTGGAAAAGCCATAAATTACAAGCCATTCAAACTATAATTGAAATGTGTGCAGGCTTATATTTAGAAGCTTCAGCAAACACCAATTATGCTACGGCCAACGAAAACATCAAAATTAATATAGAAGTTTTAAACCGAAGTAATCTTCCAATAACATTAGTAAATATAAGTGATATACACGATTTTAATCTTACAAAAAAAAGGGTTTTAGTAAACAACGTGAAATACAATTTCAACACGCTTTTAAGCATAAACAAAAACGAAAACCCCACAGCGCCTTATTGGTTAAGTGAAAAAGGGACTTTAGGCATGTACAAAGTTAACGACTCTAAATTAATAGGGTTGCCAGAAACGCCAAGGCCTTATAAGATGGCTTTTAACCTCTTAATAGATAGTGTTGCGTTTACAATTAGCAAACCTATAATTTACAAATATGCAAAACCCGATAAAGGCGAATTATACAAGCCTTTTGAAATTATCCCAGAAGCCTCGGCTAAAATAACTGAAAATGTGGTTATTTTTGAAAATAATAAACCACGCGATGTCACCGTGATTGTAAAAGCTGGCCGAGACAGTCTCGAAGGTTTTGCTAAACTTAATCATCCCAGCGATTGGGAGGTTTTTCCGAAAAATCAAAAAATAAATATTCTTAACAAAGGTGAAGAACAAACGCTGGTTTTTACTGTGATACCGCCAGAGAGTAAAAGTGAAGGATTTATTAGACCTCTAATTAGTATCGGCGATAAAAATTATTCCAAAGAACTTATCGAGATTAACTACGCCCATATTCCTACTCAAACCGTATTATTGCCAAGCGAGAGCAAAGTTGTACGCTTAGACATTAAAAAGAAGGGTGAAAATATTGGCTATATCCAAGGGGCTGGTGATCTTATTCCCGAAAACTTGCAACAACTTGGCTATAACGTATCCATTATTAAACCAGAAGACATTGATACTCTAATGCTTAGTGAATTTGATGCTGTTGTAGTTGGTATTAGAGCTTATAACCTATTGGACAAGTTAGCATTTAAGCAAGAACTATTATTCGATTTTGTAAGAAATGGCGGCAATATGATTGTACAATACAACACCAGTCGTGGTTTAAAGATTGATAATTTAGCACCTTATCCTTTAACATTATCACGAGACCGTGTAACGAACGAAAATGCCGAAGTGCGTTTTTTAAACCCCAAACACCCCCTTCTTAGTTACCCTAATAAAATAACGCCCGAGGATTTTGAAGGTTGGACACAAGAGCGCGGTTTGTATTTTGCCAACGCCTGGTCTGATGAATTCACCCCTATTTTATCTATGAATGATGCTAATGAAAGTGCAAAAAACGGAAGCTTATTAGTCGCTAAACACGGCAAAGGTTATTATATTTACACAGGCCTTAGCTTTTTTAGAATGTTTCCTGCTGGTGTTCCTGGCGCCTATCGCTTATTTGCCAATATGCTTTCTATAGGAAAGGCGCATTTAAAACTAGAAGCCAAACTAAACGATTAAATATGACTAAACTCAAACCACAAAAACAACCTTGGCTTAAACTATATTCTATCGTTTTAATTGCCAATGCCCTTTATATTTTAGCCTTTTATTTAATCATGCAAGCGTTTTAAAATGCAGACATTAAGTTGGATTGATTGGATCGTTTTACTCGCTACACTATTAACTATTGTAGCTTATGGCACTTGGAAAACCAGAGGAAGAAAAACTGCACAAGACTATATAAAAGGTGGTAACACCTCAAAATGGTGGACTATTGGTTTATCGGTAATGGCAACACAGGCAAGTGCCATAACTTTCTTATCGACTACAGGTCAAGCCTATACAGACGGCATGGGCTTTGTGCAATTTTATTTTGGCTTGCCTATTGCCATGATTATTATTTGCTTGGTTTTTATTCCTATCTATCATCGTTTAAAAGTATACACCGCTTACGAATTTTTGGAAAATCGATTCGATTTAAAAACCCGGAGTCTAACAGCTACTTTGTTTTTAATTCAGCGTGGCTTAGCAGCAGGGATAACCATTTTTGCGCCTGCCATAATTCTATCGGTGGTTTTAGGTTGGCCCATTGTTTACCTTAACATCGCCATTGGTATTCTAGTTATAATTTACACGGTTTCAGGTGGTACAAAAGCCGTTATGGTAACGCAAAAACAGCAAATGTTTGTCATTTTTTCCGGCATGCTCGCTGCGTTATTTATTATTTTAGATTTAATTCCAGACGAGGTTTCTTTTACCAATGCGCTCGATCTTGCCGGTGCTAGTGGCCGTATGGAAATTTTGGACTTCTCATTCGATTTAGAAAACAGATACACCGTATGGTCTGGATTAATTGGCGGTACATTTTTAGCTTTGTCTTATTTTGGCACCGACCAAAGCCAAGTGCAGCGCTACCTATCAGGTAAATCGATGAAAGAAATGCAAATGGGATTAATATTTAACGGCCTGTTAAAAGTACCTATGCAGTTCTTTATTTTACTGGTTGGGGTTATGGTTTTTGTTTTTTATCAATTTAATCAGGCTCCTTTAAATTTTATTGATACTTCTATTGAAAGCGTTTTAGCTTCAGAATATTCTGAGGAATATCAAAATCTTCAAAAGCAACATCATACACTTTTCAATGAAAAAAAAGCATTGAGCCTTCAGCTTTCTAAAAATCAAAATAACAAATTAAAACACGATTTATTCATTTTAGATAGCATTGAAAAAACACAACGTTTAGAATCAAAATATTTAATTAAAAGAGCTATCGATACTATTTATGCCCAAAACTTCGATAGATTAAAAAGCGAATTATTAGCGATAACAAATAAAAATTCGAATACTTACAAAGAAAAAGAAGCGGCGCTAAACACCTTGTATAGAGAAGCTGCAAAAGACACCAAGACCAACGATAGGGATTATATGTTTATTACATTTATTCTTAAGTATCTTCCTAAAGGCTTGATTGGTTTATTACTGGCAGTGATACTATCTGCGGCCATGTCTTCAACAGCTTCAGAGATAAATGCTTTGGCGACTATTACGTCCATCGATTTATATGGTAGAAATTTAAAAGAGGAAAAAGATGAAAAACACATGGTTAAAGTCACCAAGTTATTCACGCTACTCTGGGGCATGATTGCGATAACCATTGCTTGTTTTGCCAATCTTGCCGAAAATTTAATTCAATTAGTTAACATTATAGGATCTATTTTTTACGGTAATGTTTTGGGGATTTTTCTATTGGCATTTTTCTTTAAATTTATTAAAGCCAATGCCGTATTTATAGCGGCTTTAATTACTCAAGCTATAGTAATAACAGGGTGGTGGCTAGATTGGATGCCCTACTTGTGGCTTAATTTATTTGGCTGTCTCTTAGTTATTCTAATCGCCTTTATAATTCAAATTGCACAAAAAAACAATGACGAAGTTGGCACAGAATAAAACCATTAATTGGGGTATTATTGGTTTAGGCAATATAGCTAATAAGTTTGCTCAAGACTTACTAACGGTAGAAAACGCAAAACTTTATGCTGTGGCATCGCGCAGTCAAGCCAAAGCAAATGCCTTTGCACGAAAATATAAGGCGACCAAAGCTTACGCTAGTTATGAAGCTTTAGCCAAAGACCCCAATATTGATGCGGTTTATATTGCAACGCCACATGTGTTTCATAAAGAAAACACCTTGTTGTGTTTAGAGCATGATATTGCTGTTTTATGTGAAAAACCTTTTGCCATGAATGCCGAAGAAGTGGAACAGATGATAAGCAAAGCCAAAGAAAAAAATGTACTCTTAATGGAAGCGCTTTGGACTTATTTTTTACCGCATTATCAATTTGTAATTCATGCATTAAACAATAAAACTTATGGTAACCTTTTAAAACTAGAGGCCGATTTTGGTTTTAAATCCAATCACAGTAAAAACTCTCGGGTTTGGGAAAAATCTCTGGGTGGCGGCAGTTTATTGGATATTGGCATCTACCCTATTTTTGCCGCCTTATCAACTTTAGGGATCCCCAATTCTATGCATGCAGAAGCAACGTATACAGAAACAGGGGTGGATTCCTCGTGTTCTATGGTGTTTAACTACAACCAAAATATTACCGCCATTTTAAAAAGCTCTTTTCTTGAAAAAACACCAACCGAAGCTATTTTTTATTGTGAAAACGCAACGATTAAAATTAATACGCGGTTTCATGCCCCAACTACTGTTAGCATTATGCCTTTAGATGGCAAAGAAGAAACCATCGATTTTAATTACAAAACCATTGGTTATAACTTCGAAATTGAACATTTTAACACCCTATTAAGAACACAAAAAACAGAAAGTGATGTGATGTCCTTTGCTTTTAGCAAACAGCTTATTAAAACTTTAGATGCTGTTAGGGAAATAATCAATCTTAAGTATTAACAACTACTTTCTATTTTAAAAACTTTAACCTATATTCTTCACAGAAAATACCGATTAACAAATCATAAAACCGTTTTGGCAAACACCTGTGTTACAGATTTAACGGCCTGTTTGAGCTCCCGACAACGAAGGAGCGCGTAGTGAAATATTTATATTCACGATTTCCAAAATTTTAAATATAACCCCATGAGTAAAGCCTGTTAAACCGCCAAAAAAAATTAAAAAAAGCGCAACCTTAACCGTTGCGCTTATTAATCCTTTAAATCCACCTGAAATTCAAGCCTTTTAAGAGGCTTAACTTAATTTGCTCCCCACTCGGCAAGCGAGTCCTTATTCATTTTTACATAATCGGCGTTTCCGGCTTTCTCGGCGGCCGCTAAAGATTTTTTAGCAGTTTCTACTGCCAATTGCTTATCACCAGCTTTTGCATAGATTAAAGACTGGTTACGCAATTGCCAAAAACGAGGGTTTTCTGTCATTTCCATAGCTTTTTCAATCCATTCTTTAGCCTGATTGATATCTTTGCCGTTTTCAGAATAATACACTGCCGCGGCGTAATAATCGGCAGCACTTGGTCCGTTCATGACTTTCTCAATGGCAGCCGTTACCGTTTTATCGGTCGGAACTTGAAAAGGTACACCAACATAAACGTTTTCCCATTCTATCCCTAACACAGCACCGTTATGGCTTAAATCGTTAAAACCTATGGTAAAAGATTCTGTTTTACTTGGCATTTTTATTACAGGTACAGAAATTTTTGCTGCCACTTTAGCCTCGTCCCATGCTCTAGGTGTACCCCAATTGTTGGTATCGGTATAAAAAACTACCTCCCATGATTCTTTTCCGGGTTTAGTGAAAATAGCGTATTCGCCAGCTTCTAAGGTTTTACCCTCTATAGTCACATCATTAGAAAATGATATTTTGGTATTCGCATCGGCTCCTGTGCGCCACAAGGTATTGTAAGGCACTAAATCGCCAAAAATGGTACGGCCACGCATGGCAGGTCGCGAATACTCTAAAGTTACGTCTGTTAAACCAACTTTTTGCTCGATTTTTGAATACGGGCTGGATCTTGGTACTTCAATTTGTCCATTTACAGTGTAAACCATTGTAAAGATCATAAAGGCAAATAATGATTTTTTCATTTTATCTCTGTTTTTGTTAGTAAAAAAATAATATCCTTTAAAATTACGCAATACGATGGCTAATATTGTTAACAAAACCTTAAAACCAAGTGAAGAAACTTAAAATATAAAATAAACAAACTGTTTAACTAATGTGTTTATTTGTTAAACATTTTGTATCTTTGGGCTAAACAAAATCATTATGGCAAAGAAGAAATCAATTACAAAAGACCACATCATAACCTTTTATATGGATTATGTTTTGGAACATGGTGAAAACCCCAAGTCTGTATATGCTTTTTCGAAATCTAATAATTTTGAAGAGGCCAAATTTTATGAATTCTTCTCAGATTTTCAAGCCATAGAAAAAGGAATTTTTGAAGCTTTTTTTTCCAACTCCATCACCGTGTTAGAAAAAAGTGAAGATTATGAAAATTTTGACCCTAGAAACAAACTCCTAAGTTTTTATTTTACGTTTTTTGAAAATCTAACAGCCAATAGAAGTTATGTGGTACAGGCCTTAGAGAAACATAAAAACGATCTCAAAGGTTTGAAAATGCTAGCTGGATTAAAGCGTCATTTTACAGCATACATCGCGAATCTCGATATAGAAATGTTAGATCTTAAGAATGAAACCATTGAAAAAATTCAAGACAAAACCTTAAAAGAAACCGCCTGGCTGCAATTATTAATCACCATGAAATTTTGGTTGGATGACAGCTCAAGATCCTTTGAAAAAACAGATATATTTATAGAAAAGTCTGTTAATACGACTTTTGATGTGCTTGATATTGCGCCCTTAAAGAGCGTTATAGATTTAGGTAAATTTATTTTTAAAGAAAGATTCCAAATGAAATAAACTGTAGTGAAACCGACAAGCCACGAAATAGGCTAACAAATTTCTCCAGTTTCATTTTGTTTAAAAAAGCTATAAAATTTGTTACACGTGAAATTAGCAAAAAGCAGTTTAGAGCATTCTTAAAAGAAAGGCAATATCGCAAACCCAGAGACAGAGTCCTTGGAGAATTATTCAGATTAAAAACAAATTAATGAAAACCATAGACAAAATACCAACATCGAAAATACAACGCGCCACTAAATTAATGTCTACTGGAGCTAAAGTAGGCGTAAATTATTTAAAGTATTATGGCGATAAAATGGTTAATTCTGAAGCTGATGCCAAAGAGCGTTTAAACCAGAGTAATGCTGAAGATATTTACGATGGCTTAAAACAACTTAAAGGTAGCGCACTTAAAGTAGCCCAGATGCTAAGTATGGAAAAAAGCATATTACCACAGGCCTATGTTGAAAAATTCTCGCTTGCACAATTTTCTGTACCGCCATTATCGCCACCATTAGTGATAAAAACATTTAATAAATATTTTGGTAAAACACCAAATGAAATTTTTGATACTTTTAACGCAACTTCTGTCAATGCTGCCAGTATCGGTCAGGTACACGTAGCAGAGAAAAATGGGAAAAAACTTGCTGTGAAAATCCAATATCCAGGAGTTGCTGAAAGTATCGCTTCCGATTTGGCGATGGTTAAACCTATTGCAATGAGTATGTTTAACATTAAAGGCAAGGAATCCGATAAGTATTTTCAAGAAGTCGAAGATAAATTGGTTGAAGAAACCAATTATACCTTAGAAATGAAACAAAGCAAAGAGATTGCTTCGGCTTGCTCGCATATACCGAATCTTATTTTTCCTAGCTATTATGAAGAATTCTCGTCTGAACGTATTCTCACGATGGATTATATGCAGGGTGAACATTTATCAGAATTTGTTGCACGAAATACCAACCAAGACGCTTCAAATAAATTAGGTCAGGCGCTTTGGGATTTCTATATGTTTCAAATTCATAAGCTTAAAAAGGTGCATGCCGATCCGCATCCTGGTAATTTTTTAATTTCAGAAAAAAACCAATTAATCGCTTTAGATTTTGGATGTATGAAAACCATTCCTATGGCATTTTATACGCCTTATTTTGAATTAGCTAAATCTGAAAACATTAACAATAGAGATTACTTTACAGCTAAATTATACGAGCTTGAAATATTGAGAACAGACGACTCTAAAGCAGAATTAGATTTTTTCACCGAAATGTTCCATGAGATGTTAAGCCTATTTACACAACCATTTAATAGTGAGGTTTTCGATTTCTCGGATGCTCATTTCTTTGGAAAAATATCAGAGCTAGGACAACGTTATTCTAAAAATACCGATCTTAAAAAAATGAATGGTAGTCGTGGTTCTAAGCATTTTATCTATATTAATAGAACTTTTTTTGGTCTATACCATTTAATGTTTGACCTGAAAGCTGAAAATATTAAAATTAACAACTACAAACATCTTTAATGACTTATTTTAGCGAACACGATATTGAAAAATTGCATCATCTCTACCAAATCAACTTAATAAACAGTTGCTCTGGCTATAAATCGGCAAACCTTATAGGAACCAAATCCAAAAAAGGAATAGAGAATGTTGCTGTTTTTAGCTCCATAACACATATAGGGTCCAGCCCGGCAATGCTAGGTTTTTTTTTAAGACCAACAACTGCAATAAGAAACACGTATAACAATATAAAAGAAACAGGTTTTTTTACTATTAATCATATTCACAAAAACATCCTCGAACAAGCCCATCATACCTCGGCAAAATACAGCGCTGAAATTTCTGAGTTCGATATGACATCTTTAAACTCAGAGTATCAAAACGATTTTTTTGCGCCTTTTGTACAAGATGCCCCTATTAAGTTAGCTATGCAATTTGTTGAAGAGTACAACATAAAAGCCAATAACACCATTTTGCTTGTCGGAAAAATAACAGGGCTCTATATTAACGACGGTCTTATTGAAAACGATGGTTTTGTTAACCTCTCTAAGGCACAAATAGCAACGATTAACGGTTTAGATGGTTATGCCGTTCCGCAAGAGAGAATAAGGTTTGGTTACCAAAGACCAAAACAACTTACAGCGGATAACTAACACCAAAAATTTTAAATTTTCGGTACAGTTTTCGAAATTATCAAAACAAATGAAAATACTCGTAACAGGAGCCACAGGCTATATAGGCAAAAGACTCATACCGCTTTTAATAAACCAAGAGCATCAGGTAATTTGCGCTGTTCGAGATAAACTTCGTGCCGACGAGAATTATTTAAAAGAAGACCTCATTGAAATCGTAGAAGTCGATTTTTTAAAGCCAGAAACACTAAATAATATTCCAGAAGATATTGATGTCGCGTATTATTTAATACACTCCATGTCTAATTCTTCTAAAAATTTTGAGTCTCTTGAAGAAACCTGCGCCAAAAATTTTAAAACTTATATTGAAACGACCAATGTTAAACAAGTTATTTATTTAAGCGGGATTACAAACGAAGAAGAGCTCTCAAAACACTTACGCTCAAGGCAAAACGTAGAGCATATTTTAAATTCAGACCATTACGCAACAACCATCTTTAAAGCTGGAATTATTGTGGGTTCTGGAAGCTCTTCTTTTGAAATAATAAGAGATTTAGTTGAAAAATTACCCATTATGATTGCCCCAAAATGGCTAAACACCAAAACACAACCGCTGGCAGTGCGCGATGTTTTAAGCTTTTTATCTGGAGCAGCAGGTAACACTAAATTGTACAATCAATCCTATGATGTTTTTGGCTCTGAAGTATTAACATACAAACAACTCTTATTACAATTTGCAGAAGTAAGAGGCTTAAAACGCTATATTTTTACGGTACCTGTAATGACCCCCAAACTATCTTCCTATTGGTTGTATTTTGTAACCTCTACATCTTATAAATTGGCATCATCGTTAGTTGATAGTATGGGTGTACAAATTATAGGTAAACCAAGTAATATTAATGCGTTGCTCGATGTAAATCCGCTTTCCTACAAACAGGCAGTCGCTTTGGCTTTCGAGAAAATAGAACAAAACAGTATTGTTTCCAGCTGGAAAGATTCTATGGTAAGTAGCGGGAGATTACGAAATAATTTACACAAATATATTAACGTTCCAAAATACGGCTGCTTTAAAGATTACAAAGAGCGTCAAGTACAGGACACCCAAAAAACCATCGAAAAAGTATGGGCTATTGGAGGAAAAACCGGCTGGTATTACGGCACGTTTTTATGGAAAATAAGAGGCTATATCGATAAACTTTTTGGAGGTATTGGCCTTCGAAGAGGTCGCACAAACCCCACCGAATTGCATGCTGGCGATGCCCTAGATTTTTGGCGCGTTATTTTTGCCGATAAAAATCAAAAAAAACTCTTGCTCTATGCAGAAATGCGACTTCCAGGAGAAGCCTGGTTAGAATTTAAGATTGAAGATGGCTTCTTAAAACAAACAGCAACCTTTAGACCTCGCGGGTTATGGGGAAGGTTATACTGGTACAGTGTTTTCCCTTTTCATGGTTTTATTTTTAATGGGATGATAAATAAATTAGTAAATGCGTAAACCCTTAAAAAAAGACTTACCTAAAAAAATTTGCCTTGTTTGTAAATTACCCTTTAGTTGGAGAAAAAAGTGGGAGAAAAATTGGGAAAACATAAAATATTGTAGCGAAAGATGCAGAAGACACAAAAAAACACAGCGTTAGTTTGGTTTAGAAACGATTTAAGGGTTCAAGACAATAGGGTTTTAAACCGAGCCATTATTGAAAACAATAACGTAATAGCCCTGTATTGTTTCGATCCCAGACATTATGAACTTAGTAATTTCGGATTTAAAAAAACCGAAAAATATAGGGCTAAATTTTTAATAGACACTATTAAAGACTTAAAAGCCAACCTCAAAACTCTAAATATAGAGTTATTTGTGTATCATAAAAAACCAGAACATGTAATTAAAACATTAGTTGATGCTTATGCCATAAATTCGATATATCTTCAAAAAGAATGGACTAGCGAAGAAAATTTAGTGCTAAAAAAGGTGAAAAACACAGTAGAAAGCACTCTTGTGTTTAACGAAATTTACGATCAGTTTTTATACCATCCAGAGGCAATCAATATGCAGCCCTCCCAAATACCTCAAGTATTTACTAATTTTAGAAAAAAAGTAGAAAAACACAGTAATGTTTGGCCGGTTACAGTTAATCATGCCCTTGAAAAAACAGTAATTACAAACAACACAATCATCCCATCGCTTGAGGATCTTGGCCTGGAGAGTTTTAAAACACATCGCAACTCTGCGTTTCCATTTTCGGGTGGAGAAACTGCAGGACTTAAACGCTTGGACGATTATTTTTTTAAGACTAAAAAATTAGCTGTCTATAAAAAAACGAGAAATGGATTGCTAGGTTTAGATTACAGCTCAAAATTTTCACCTTGGCTAGCTAATGGCAGTATTTCTGCAAGAACCATATACTGGAAAATTAAAGAATTTGAACAACAATTTTACAAAAACGACTCGACGTATTGGTTAATCTTTGAACTCATTTGGAGAGACTATTTTAAATATATCGCATTAAAGCACCAAAATGATATTTTTAAAATTAATGGAATCCTTAAAAAAGATTACGATTGGACATACGATACAGAACTCGTAAACAAATGGATAAACGGCGAAACCCCATCCCCTTTTGTTAATGCCAACATGATTGAACTTAAAAAAACAGGATGGATGAGTAATAGAGGCCGTCAGAATGTAGCCTCGTATTTCGCAAAAAATTTATTACTCGATTGGCGTATTGGTGCTGCTTATTTTGAATCTGTACTTCTCGATTACGATGTACACAGCAATTATGGCAATTGGATGTATGTTGCTGGAGTTGGAAACGACCCCAGAGACCGTAAATTTAATGTATCGCTGCAAGCTAGTCGTTACGATGCGAATAATAAATTTAGAACGACTTGGCTACAAGAAACCTTATTTTAAATGAAGACATTAAGACTCATATTAGGAGACCAACTCAACATAAAACACTCTTGGTTTAAAAACACCAACAAAGATGTGCTGTATTGCCTATTTGAAATGCGCCAAGAAACCGATTACACTACCCATCATATCCAGAAAATTGTTGGATTCTTTGCTGCCATGCGCAAATTTTCAGAAGATTTACAGGCGCAAGGCCATAACGTCGTATTTTATAAAATAAAAGATGCAGAGAACACGCAAAACCTAACTAAAAATCTATCAAAAATAATTAAAGAACACCAGGTTGAAAGATTTGAATATATTTTACCTGATGAGTATCGTTTAGATAAGCAACTCCAAAACTTTACATCGTCTTTACAAATTGAAACTAATCGTATTTCAGCCGAACATTTTTACACAGAAAGAGACGATTTAGCCACCTTTTTTAAAGGTAAAAAGCAGTATCTCATGGAGAATTTCTACAGAGATATGCGCAAAAAACATGATATTTTAATGGTTTCAAATCAACCCGAGGGCGGCAAATGGAACTACGATAAAAGTAATAGAAACAAATGGAAAGGTGATGTAGAAATTCCGAATCATAAAGTTTTTAAAAACGATATTTCCGAAATTAAAAACGATATTTTATCGACAAACATAAAAACAATTGGTAAATTTGATAACGAAATATTTTTATACCCCATAAATCGAATTCAAGGTTTGGAACAGCTTAAGTATTTTTGCGAAGCCCTACTGCCCCATTTTGGCGACTACCAAGATGCCATGCATACCGATGAAGATTACCTTTTTCATTCCAGACTATCTTTTGCTTTAAATTTAAAACTTATTTCTCCTAAAGATGTCGTGACAACGGTAATGAATTACTACCGAAAAAACGAAGATCGTATCAGTATTTCTCAAGTCGAAGGTTTTATTAGACAAATTATTGGTTGGCGAGAATATATGCGTGGCATGTATTGGGCCTTTATGCCAGAATATAAAACACAAAACGAACTACAGAATAACAATAAATTACCCGATTTTTTCTGGACTGCAGAAACAAAAATGAATTGTTTAAAACACGCCATAAAAAATTCGTTAGACAACAGTTACGCACACCATATTCAACGGCTCATGGTTACAGGAAATTATGCCTTACTCACGCAAACGAATCCTGACGACGTAGACAATTGGTATCTAGGTATTTACATCGACGCTATAGAATGGGTTCAGCTTCCAAACACTAGAGGCATGAGCCAGTTTGCCGATGGTGGCAAAATAGCAACCAAACCTTATGTGTCATCTGGCTCTTACATAAATAAAATGAGTAATTATTGTAAGGATTGCACGTATAATAAAGACAAAAAAACCGAAGACGATGCCTGCCCTTTTAATAGCTTGTATTGGAATTTTTTAGACGACAAAAGGTCTCTTCTGGGAAATAATTTTAGAATGCGCATGATGTATAGCCTCTTAGATAAAATGAGCCCTGAAAGTTTAGAAAAAATAAAACAGAAAGCACAACATATTATTGAACATCAAGATGAATACTAAACCCCAAATACATTTAGTCTGGTTAAAACGCGATTTGCGCTTACACGATAATGAAGCTATTTTTAACGCTTTATCTTCTGGAAAGCGCGTATTACTTTTTTACGCTTTTGAACCTCTTTTACTAAACGACCCCCATTATAGCGAGCGCCACTGGGATTTTGTTAAACAATCGTTAGAAGACTTAAACCAAGCCTTAAAACCTTATAATTCGAAAATACTTGTTGTAAAGTCCGATATAATTGCCGCACTCAATCAACTCTTAACAAAATATAAAATAAACAATATCTACTCACATAAGGAAACGGGTATTTTAGTAACTTTCGATAGAGATAAATCTTTTAAACGGTTTTGTAAAAACAATTTAATAACCTGGACCGAAAGCAAAAATAATGGTGTACATCGCGGTTTAAAAAATCGTGAAAAGTGGACTGAACTTTCTAATCGCTATTACGAAATAGAACCTCTAAAATTTAATCCTCAGGCCAATCAATTATTACCCATTGATGAAATAAACGAATTAGAGAAAAGCTTTAAAACCATATCATTAAAAACGAAAACAAACACACCTTTTCAAAAAGGAGGAAGAACAACGGGATTAAAATATTTAAAATCTTTTTTTGATAGCCGTTACTTAAATTACATGCATCACATTTCAAAACCAGATTTAGCGCGCATAAGTTGCAGTAGGCTTTCGCCCTACATTGCCTGGGGAAACCTTTCAGTTAGAGAAGTATATCATCAAGCTTATCATTTAAAGAAATCTTCAAAAAACAAAAAAGCTTTAGACGCTTTTATGTCACGTTTACGTTGGCATGCACATTTTGTGCAAAAATTTGAAATGGAACATACCATGGAAGAGGTTAGTATAAATAAAGGCTACCATAAGCTTAAAAAAAGTGTGTCTGAAAAATATCAAATCGCTTGGAAAACCGGGCAAACCGGTATTCCTTTAGTAGATGCGTGTATGAGGTGTTTAAAAGAAACTGGCTATCTTAATTTTAGAATGCGTGCATTGGTTGTTTCTTTTTTTACGCATAACTTATGGCAACCGTGGCAAGAAGCTACAACCCATTTATCGCAAATGTTCCTCGATTTTGAACCCGGAATACACTTTCCTCAACTACAAATGCAAGCTGGAGAGACCGGTATAAATATGCTGCGAATTTACAACCCCATAAAAAATAGTTTAGAACACGATCCAAACGCCGTATTTATAAAAAAATGGGTCCCAGAGTTAAAAGATTTAGATACAGCATTTGCGCATCAACCCTATTTAATGACCGAGATGGAACAGCAGTTTTACAACTTTAAACTCGGTGTAAATTACCCACACCCCATTATAGACATTGATACCACACGTAGAAAAGCAAGTGATGCCTTATGGGAAATGCGTAATAACAAACTTGTAAAATCTGAGAGTGCTCGAATTCTAAAAAAACATGCCTTATCCAAAAAACATTTAAATAAAACTTAAGGATTAATTCTAGTCTAAATATTTATTAGTTTATAAATTTTTGTTTAATAATTTTTAGATTTTGTTAAACATTTTGTATATTTGAGTCTATAAGTAGGTTATGATAATAGATTCAACATATACAAATAAAAAGCACAAAGTACTTCTAAATGATTTTGTAGGGCGCTCATTTTCCTTTTTTGAGCGACTTAAAATGAATGGTATAGGCTCTAAACGTATGATAATTAACGACGTAAGCCCCAATTTACAACCCTATTTAAATCGCATAGCAGATGTGAATTACGCTAATATAGAATTACGCTATAAAGGCATTCTTATTCATATTAACAAAGGTCTAAAGAATTTTATTTGGGCTATCCCCTATTATCAATTAGTAATTTATAAAACGAATGGTTCAAGCATTCATGCTCAGGGTAGATTTATCCATTTTAAGAATAATAGGACTTTTAAAGAGAATAAATCTTTTTTCAAAAAAATGCTAGACGAAAAAATTAAATACGATTCAAAATACAACTTTCAACCGCGATGAAATTAACCGTAACAGAGATAGATAGAATTATTGAAATGGCTTGGGAAGATAGAACAACTTTTGAGGCCATAAAATTTCAATTTAATCTAAAAGAGCAAGAGGTTATTCAGGTCATGCGACGAGAATTAAAACCCAGCAGTTTTAAATTATGGCGAAAAAGGGTTCAAAACAGAAAAACAAAACATGAAAAATTAAGAGGTTTTGATGCGGGCAGATTTAAATGTAGTAGACAAAGACAGATTACGCATAACAACATCTCTAAATGTTAAAAATCTTCTTATTAATACTTAAAACAAAATCAGATTATGGACTTAATTAGTAGAGCTTTAGAATTTGAAAAAACAAAAATGAGATCACTATCCACAAGCGATAGAGTAAAAATATCCAGAGAAGCGAAATCTTTAATTTTAGCACTAAATGAAATATACAAAGCGAAAAAAGATGAGAAAATAATGGATATTATGAAAAGGTTAACGGTAATTAAACGTAAAGTGGAAAAACGCCTTAAAGGTGCACCTTTAACTTCTTAGCTAAAAATAGGTTTTTCTAATGTAATGTGTTTGAAACAAAAAATATTAAAATTTAGCTAATATTTATACATAAAAATTTATAATATGATAGATTTTATTATATTGTACCAACATGGATTTATTTTATAATCCGGAACATATATAAAGATCAACATATTATGGAAATTTTAGATAAAGCTTTAGAGTTCGAACAACGCAAGCACACTTTTAAAACAACTAGTGAGCGTATAGAATCCTCTAGAGAAGTTAAGGAATTAATCTTAGATTTAAATACAATTTATAAAGAGAACAAAGATCCTGAAATTATGGATTTAATGAAACGCTTAACGGCGATTAAACAAAAAATTGAAAAACGGCTTAAGGGCAGGCCATAATAAAAATTATGCCCAGAAACCATATGAAAACAATAATAGTAGTAGGCGGTAGTAAGGGCATAGGCAATGCCATTGTAAATACACTAATTAAATCTTTTAAAGTTGTTAATATTAGTCGAACCTCTCCAGAATTAGAACATGCTAATTTAACACACTTCTCTTGTGATGTCACACAAGATGACTTACCAGAAATAGAAAATGTTGACGGCCTAATATATTGTCCAGGAAGCATTAATTTAAAACCTTTTTCTAGGTTAAGTATCGAAGATTTTAAAAACGATTTTGACATTAACGTTTTGGGTGCTATTAAAGTGATTCAAAAGTATTTACCCAAATTAAAAAAAGGCAACACCCCATCTGTAGTACTCTTTAGCACCGTAGCCACAAAATTGGGCATGCCATTTCATGCCAGTGTCGCCACTTCCAAATCGGGTGTAGAAGGTTTGGTGAAATCTTTAGGTGCAGAGTTAGCACCAACCATTCGCGTTAATGCTATAGCCCCAACGGTAACAGACACTCAATTAGCGGCTAAGCTATTGCGAAACGAGAAAATGGTCGATAATATAACTCAAAGACATCCTCTTAAAAAGTTTTTAAATCCAGAAGAGGTAGCTGGAATGGCCGAGTTTTTAATATCAGATAAAGCCGCTTCAATTTCAGGTCAAATTTTCGAAATGGATTGTGGTATTGTTAGTTTTAAGATTTAAATATGAATCCTTTTAAAACGTTTTTAGCGACCTTATTTTCAAAAGAAAGCCACTCGAAATCACTAGATTATAATTCTATTTATGATATAGAAATAAACCATCTTAATGGAAAACCTTTAAATCTATCTGAATTTAAAAACAAACATATTCTGTTTGTCAATGTGGCCTCAAAATGCGGTTTTACACCTCAGTACACCAAGTTACAAGAACTACAAGACAAATTTAGCGATAAGCTTCAGGTTATTGCTGTGCCGTGCAACCAATTTGGTAAGCAAGAACCAGGAGATTCTAAAGCTATCCAGTCCTTTTGTGAAATTAATTACGGTGTAACATTCCCCATTACTGAGAAAATTAAAGTTAAAGGTACAAACCAACACCCTCTGTATGCCTGGTTAACACAAAAGGTAAATAACGGGAAGAAAAATTCTTCAGTAAAGTGGAATTTTCAGAAATATTTAATTGACGATCAAGGTAATCTAGTGGACTATTTTTTCTCGAATACGAATCCATTGAGCTCTAAAATTGTAAAACATTTAAAATAGGAATTATGTTCGGATTATTTAAAAGACCGTCTGAAGCTGAAAAACTTCAAAAAAAATACGAAAAACTGATGAAGGAATGGCATGCCTTATCGACTGTAAACCGAGCAGAAAGCGATAAGAAATATGCAGAGGCCGAAGTGATAGCCAAACAAATTGAAAACCTGAAAAATTGAGAGTCCTTAAATATTTTATAATTTTTCTCGTTCTTAATTTTAGTGCTTTAGCCGCTGGAAGTTGGCTTATGGACTCTGGTGCGCAAAGTATTTGGTACAGCAATTTAAACAAAGCACCGTGGACACCCCCTGGCTGGGCATTTGGAGTCGCTTGGACCACCATTATGATTTGTTTTTCAATTTATATGGCCTTTTTATACAAACTCGCAAATGGCTTAAAACTAAGAACTCTATTTTTTATACAGCTGGTATTAAATATAAGTTGGAACTTTCTTTTTTTTAATCAACACCTAATTTCTCTAGCATTAATTGACATTTTTTTGCTCACCACGGTTATAGGTACATTTCTATTTAAATACAAAACCATACTCGGCTACACCTCGCTTTTAATACTGCCCTATTTTATTTGGCTGTGTATTGCAACCTCCTTAAATGCGTACATCTTAATTTATAACTAATGAAAATTTACAGGCTTCATAAAAAACAAAACCTACCCATTACCGTAGATAAAGCATGGGAATTTCTATCAGATCCTAGAAATTTAAAAACCATTACTCCAGATTATATGAGTTTCAAGATTTTATCTGGCGCAGAAAAACCAATGTATGCTGGGCAAATTATTCAATATATTGTAACACCCATTTTAGGTATAAAAACAACTTGGGTTACAGAAATAACCCATGTAAAAGACAAGCGATATTTTGTAGACGAACAACGCTTTGGACCATACGCGTTGTGGCATCACAAACATTTTATAAACGAAATTAATGGTGGCGTAGAAATGGAAGACATCATTGATTATAAAGTGCCGTTTGGCCTACTTGGGCAATGGGTACACCCCATTTTAGTTAAACCCAAACTCGAGGAAATTTTTAACTATAGAACATCAAAATTAGAAACTTTATTTGGTAAATATTAACAATGAATCAACCTATTAACATATTTTGGTTTCGTCGCGACTTGAGACTCGAAGATAATCATGGTTTATTTGAAGCCTTAAAAGGAGAAATTAATGTACTCCCTATATTTATTTTCGATACAGATATTCTGGATAAATTACCAGAAAACGACGCACGCGTAAATTTTATACACGACACACTCCAAAGCATAAACACTAAGCTTAAGGATGAGTACAGTAGTGGAATCGCTATTTATTCGGGAAAACCCATTGAAGTTTTTAAACACTTAGTAAAAAGTTATACCATTAAAAATGTTTTCACAAACCATGATTACGAGCCCTATGCCGCCACTCGTGATAACGCAGTAAAACTATTTTTAAACGAACATAATATTGACTTTAAAACTTATAAAGACCAAGTTATCTTCGAAAAAAACGAGGTTGTAAAAAACGACGGATCATCTTATCTTGTTTACACGCCTTATATGAAACGATGGAAAGAGGTTTTCAAAAACACCGCGCTAATTCATTACGCGTCACAAACATTACTGGGTAATTTAGTTTCAGGTATCGTGTTCCCAAATTTAAGACTAGCCGATATCGGTTTTAAACCTTCAAAACAACACATAAAACCCTATCAAGTTCATCCTAAACTAATCCAAACTTACGAAGACACACGAAACTTCCCTGCCAAAGATAGCACCTCAAGACTTGGGCCTCACTTACGGTTTGGGACCGTAAGTATCCGAGCAATGATTAAAAAAGCCATAGCAGAAACCAACGAAATATTTTGGAATGAGTTAATTTGGCGTGAGTTTTTTATGCAAATTCTATGGCATTTTCCGCATACAACAGCACAAAGTTTTAAGCCTAAATACGACCGTATTGTATGGAGAAATAACGAGGCAGAATTTAAAGCCTGGTGCGAAGGAAAAACCGGTTATCCTTTTGTAGATGCCGGTATGCGGCAATTAAACAAAACAGGTTTTATGCATAACCGCGTACGAATGCTTGTGGGTAGTTTTTTATGCAAACACTTACTCATTGATTGGCGTTGGGGCGAAGCTTATTTTGCCGAAAAACTGCACGACTACGAAATGGCCAGCAATATAGGTAATTGGCAATGGGTTGCAGGTTGTGGTGTAGATGCTGCACCGTATTTCAGAATTTTTAATCCAACCACGCAAATCCAAAAATTTGACAAAAACTTAGAATACATAAAAACTTGGGTGCCCGATTATCAAGAACTTACATACCCTACTCCAATTGTAGAGCACAAAACAGCGCGCGAACGTTGCTTAAAAGTCTATAAAGCGGCACTTGAATAAATACTTGAGCTCTTCAATAAACTTTAGAGCACTAATCTCTTACGACATAAACCAATAGAATCTCAATTATTTTTTTTCGTTTGAGCCTTTAAAACACTTTATCATATCATTGTAAATTATTTTTGATGTGCGTGAATAAAAAATAGAAAATTCATATGTTTACATCTGTAAAAAATTATCGATAATTTAAATTATAACTTACATGACCGATTTACAAATAGCTAAAACCATTACACCAAAACCAATTACAGAAATAGCTGAAAAATTTGGAATAAAACCTGAAGCTATTGAAATGTATGGCAAGTTTAAAGCCAAATTACCCTTACATGCTATAAACAAACAAAATGCCGCCAAAAGTAATTTAATTCTAGTTTCTGCAATTTCACCTACGCCAGCTGGAGAAGGTAAAACGACGATGTCTATTGGTTTATCGGAGGGCTTAAATCGATTACACAAAAAAACCACTGTTGTTTTAAGAGAACCTTCTTTAGGCCCAGTTTTTGGCATAAAAGGCGGTGCTACAGGTGGAGGTAAATCGCAGGTAATACCTATGGAAGATATTAATCTACACTTTACTGGCGATTTTTCGGCTATTGAAAAAGCACACAATTTATTGTCTGCGCTTATCGATAATAATATTCAAAGTAAAACAAATTCTTTAGATATAGATCCTAGAAAAGTAGAATGGAAACGTGTTATGGACATGAACGATCGTGCTCTACGCCATATCATTATTGGTTTAGGCGGAACAGCATCTGGCGTTCCTAGAGAGACTGGATTTGACATTACTGCAGCCTCAGAAATTATGGCGATTTTATGCTTAGCAGAAAACTTAACCGATTTAAAAAAACGTTTAGGAAATATTTTTATTGGTTATACCCATAAGAAAGAAGCTATTTATGCTAAAGATTTAAAAGCAGAAGGTGCCATGGCTACTTTGCTAAAAGACGCCATAAAGCCCAATTTAGTACAAACTATTGAAGGTAATCCTGCCATAATTCATGGTGGCCCTTTTGCCAATATAGCCCAAGGTACTAATTCTGTAATCGCTACCTTGATGGGTATGTCTCTTTCAGACTATACTGTAACTGAAGCTGGTTTCGGACTTGATTTAGGTGCCGAAAAATTCTTAGATATAAAATGTCAAAGCGCAGGACTAAAACCTAAAGCTATTGTTCTAACCACAACCATTCGGGCTTTAAAATATCATGGCGGTGCCGATTTAAAATCTCTAACAACTCCAAACATTGATGCCCTTAAAAACGGACTACCAAATCTGGAAAAACATCTTGAAAATGCTTTAAAATTTAATATTGTTCCCGTAATTGCCATTAATCGATTTGCCTCCGATAGTGATGCCGAAATACAATTAATTAAAGATTTCGCTAAAACTAAAAATATAAAAGTAGCCTTGGCAGACGTTTGGGCAAAAGGTGGTGAAGGTGCTTTAGAATTAGCACAATGTGTTATTGATGTGGTCGAGTCGAAAAAATCAAACTTCACCCCTCTTTATAATTGGGATTCGAGCGTTACCCATAAAATAGAAACGATTGCTAAACAAATTTACGGAGCCGATGGTGTAGACTACACCTCAAAAGCTAAAGCACATCTAAAGAAAATTTCTAATTTAAGTTTAGATCACCTGCCAATTTGTATAGCTAAAACTCAAAAATCATTATCTGATAATCCTCAATTATTAGGACGCCCAAAAGGTTTCATAATAACGGTTAGAGAAATTGAAATTGCAGCTGGAGCTGGTTTTTTAGTGCCTATTACCGGAGATATTATGAGAATGCCAGGCTTACCAGCACATCCCGCTTCAGAACATATAAACATTAATGAGGATGGTGAAATTACAGGGTTATTTTAAAGTTAGTTACTACTGTATTTAGAAAATAATACGCTCAAAATACAAGCGCCGTCTTAATGGTCATTGTCCATAATTTAAAAGGGATGAATGTGGTTAAATCATTCATCCCTTTTTTAATTTTAAGACACTCAAACTAAACCTAAGTCATCCCGTTTTAATATGGTCTTTCTAGTCTTTAAGTAGAACTTATTTTCTCTAAAAACCCCGGGGCTTATAACGTCTATCTTCACGTTTCATTTCAAAACGTAAAATCATTTCGTGAGTGCCACTATTGTAATTGTTTAGCCCAGAAGTTGTGTAATCGTAGCCATAACCAATAAAAATCCCTTCCGATATAGAAAAACCAACCATCCCAGCTATAGAGTCATCCCAACGCCAAGCTACACCAAGTGTTAGCAAATCATTAATTAAAAAATTGGCCGAAACATCAGCAATTAGCGGTGCCCCTTGGGTACCTTTTACTAAAAAAGCAGGTTTAAAAAGCACTTTTTCACTAAGATCGAAAACATAACCTCCAGTGAGAAAATAATGCAAGCGCTCGGTGGCCAAAGATTCTTGAAAATCGTCGTAATGCTCGGTGGTAAACAAGTTAGGAACAGATAACCCAACATACCACTTGCGGTTACTTAAATACAATCCCGATCCAAAAATAATACTGTTCAAACTGATATCTTGATTAAATATCGGGTCTTGATTTTGATACACACCTTTTGTCCAATCGGTTGAAATATTATGCCAACCCGCCTTTACACCAAAGGATAACTTGGTGTTATTATAACCAATAGGAATGGTGTACGAAAAATTAGCATCCAAAAAATTCTCACGTGCCGGTCCCAAGCCATCACTAATAAAATTTAATCCCAAACCTATTCGCCTATTGCGTAATGGTGAATGTACACTAAACGACTGTGTTTGTGGAGCACCGTCGATACCCACCCATTGTGTTCGATTTAAGCCTAAAATACTCAAAGTCTCACGTTGCCCTGCATAAGCAGGATTAATACTCATGGTATTATACATGTAATGGGTGTACTGCGGATCTTGTTGACTAAAACCATCTTGAGGAGCTAAACCTAGTATGAGCACCACAACAATAGTTGTTAATGAAAGTCTTTTTATCATCTTTTACGTTTTATAAGAATTTTTTATCTGTTTATATATAACCATCCTACTTTAGGCTTATTACCATCTCCTAGATCTAATACATAATAATAGGTACCTACAGGAAGTTTCTCTGAGGCTCTTATAACTGAACGCCCGTTTGATGTTCCATCCCAATCATTATTATAACCCGTTTTACGGTAAACCAAATTACCCCAACGATTGTAAACCTCTAGTGTATTATTAGGGTAATTATCAATACAATTAATTATAAAGGTGTCGTTATTACCATCGCCGTTTGGTGAGAATAAATTAAATGTAAGCAGACAACCTAATTCGGTTTCCGTCGGATCATCGGTTGTGTTTCCATCAAAATCATCACCATCATCACTTACATCGCTTACAATAGTACCATTATTAGTGCCTATAGCAGTAACTATAACCGAGTTAGACACACCGCCTGCTGTTATGGCTTGTTGGTTAATGGTAAAGCGCGCTGTGTAGATGGCTAGCTCTCCTGGCAATAAAACCCCTTCTTCACTGTTTAAAGATGAGCTCACAAACGTTGGCAAACTACTTAAAATCAAGGCGTTGCCTTGTGCGTCGGTAAAAATATCGGTAAGCTCTAAACTGCCTAACTCGACATTACCTGTATTGGCTATCGTAATGGTATAATTTATTCGGTCTCCCAATTTAATTCCAGATACTTCAGCCGTTTTAGTGGCCTCTATCGAAGCTAGACATACAACATTAGTCGTTACTGGCAAGGTAATATTTGATGCATTAAAACTACAAGCATCAAGAGGATTGGTTTCTGTACCATCAGTATTCGCAATACCGTCTCCATCTGGATCAACTTCATCGGCATTGGTTACACCATCTCCATCACAATCGGCATTAGACCATATCGGATTGTTTAAATCTCCTAATACAACTCCTGGATCACAAGGATCTAAGGCATCGGTTATCCCATTTGGAACACCAACTGTACGCGGATCGTCGATACCCGTGGTTTCTTCACAATCGCTAAGACCATCGCCATCGGTGTCTACTGGAGATGGACAAGCTGCTACATCAACCGTTACGGTAGCTGTATCGCAGTTAGTCGGATTATTATTCTCGCAAAGGGTATAAGTAACGCTATATATCCCGCCAGGAGTTCCAGGTGTCACTGTAACTGTACCATCTGAATTTACGGTTAATTCTGGCGTCGCGGTCGATGTTATCGTCACATCCGATGGCACTACTGGTAAACCGTTTAAGGTATCATTATCTAAGACATTGATGCCTGCATCTCCACCATCGAAGCCGTTAATTGGCCCTGCACTGTCATCTACAGCATCAATTACAGGAACAACAACAGTTATGTCAATTGTAGCGGTCGCATTTACATTGCAAGGTGCAATTGCTAGTACCGTATATGTAATTGTAGCTGTACTTTCATTAATAGCAGTAACGAAACCAGTATTGGAATCAACCGTTAAAATACTTGTATCGGAAGATGAAAATGTTCCACCTGAATCTCCATTTGTTGTTACTGTTATAGTCTCTCCTTCTGTTAATGTTAAAGTAGTACTATTAAATGTCCCTGCATTAGGTTGGACTTGTTCGCTCACTACAACCAGTGCGGTGTCCGCTGTGGTACATGGTGATGTGGCCGCTACGGTATAAGTATAGGTGCCTGCACCAAATAAAGCTGGGCTCCAGGTTCCACCAGTATCTGCACCAGTTAAAGCGCTGAATAACTGGGTGGTGGTTAGCGTATCACCTGCACAAATGGTTAGAGTTCCATCGCTACCTGCATTCGGTTGCGTTTGTTCACTCACTACAACCTGTGCGATATCAGCTGTGGTACATGGTGATGTGGCCGCTACGGTATAAGTATAAGTGCCTGCGCCAGTTAAAGCTGGACTCCAGGTTCCACCAACATCTGGACTGCCTGCTAAGGCTCCAAACAATTCTGCGGTAGTTAGCGTATCGCCTGTACAAATAGTTAGAGCTCCATCGCTACCTGCATTAGGAGCAGGTGTAACAATCACATCTACAGTATCCGTTGAAGTACAACCATTTGGTCGAGTAATTGTAAGGGTATATGTAATGGTCTGAGGGGTTTTAATGGGAGCACCACCATATTCAAAAACTGGCTGTGCAGTTGCTGTGTTACTTAAAAAAGCTGTTTCTGTAATACTAGGTCCAGTCCAAGAATAGGAATAATTAGTGTTATCACTAACCCCTAATTGAATGTTTGAATTTGAGAAACATACAGTCTTGTTACTACCAGCCACACCAGAAAGCACGATGGGTGTTAGCATAGGAGTAACAGCTCCAGAACATAAGCAGGTATTGTTATCTGTTGAAATTTCTAGTAAAATATTACATACTTGAGTTGGACTAGCAGTGAAATTTATGGCGTGATTCACAGAACTCCCGGCAGAAATAACAGAATTTACAGTTTGACTGCCCACCAAAATGTCACTTCCGTCTACTACACCATTACCGTTTACATCATAATAAGCATCTACTATTGTACCCGAAGAGACATCAAAAGTGCTGCTTGTATTATTAATAGTAAAGTTAGCTGTAATATTTTCATTACTACCACTAATAGAAGATGTAGTGCTTGTTGAAGTTAAGGTAACATCTGCTTTATCTACTGTAAAGTTATAATTATAATCTCCTACCTGCGCCATAATTGTGGAACAGGTTCCTCCGGCGGCACTACTACATGGAACATCAGTTACTTGGTCTATAACAACAACTTGAATACTTTGATTTCCACAAGCCACGTAATTAGTCGTACTTTCGTTAATTTCTAAAGTATAATTGAGTGTAGTTCCAGAAGCCATTCCTTGAGGGACATCTAATGTAATAATTTCGCCAGTTGGGGTCGATGCCACGTTATTAAAGACCGCCTGATATGAACCTGTGGCTGCATAAGAATTTGTTGTGTAGGTATAGCCCAATGGTAAACGAATTTCAATATAAGCGTTGTTACCTGTAGTATTACCAGAAGAAGTTATTTGATGAAATCCTTGTAAAGTTACTGGATCGCCACAATTATTGAAAGATCCTCCTGTTTCAGTTAAACTTGTATTTACAATGTAATTTGCTTGTGCTCCAAAAATACTTATTGGTGCTGAAGAAATCCTCCTATCGGAACCAAATGCAGGATCACCACATTGACTTGATGCTGCGGTCGACATACTAAAGGAAGAGCCCGATACGAAGTCGCAATCGGTAATCATATTAAAGCGCACTGCCATGAGACGACTATTTGTATCTCCAGCAGCATTTATAGCACCATTTAACCCGTTTGTTGGGTAAGCCAGATGCTCTGTTAAATCGATTGTATATTCGGTTCCGTTAATAGTTGCTCCTACGGGATCCCAATCCCCAGATCCCACGGGAAACTCGACCTCAAAACTACCCAGTTCTGGACTAAGGCCTGTATTTCCATAAACGGTAAATGTATTATTAAAAGCGTTTCCCGATTTGGTACTATTAATATGGTATTCGTATGCAATGGGGTCGCACAAGGGAACATTATGCCCTCCTTGCGTAATTGGTAGCACTTCTACACCAGCTAATTGTGGTGTAAATGATAAAGTTACCGATTCTGCACTACATAACGAATAGTCTGCAGGGCTGGTAGGGTAACTTGAGCAATTCCATCCTCCTTGTACAATAATATCTGTTGTCGTGCATGTTGTATATGTAAAATCTATACGATAATCCTTAAGAGCGCCCGAAGCTAATCCCGTCTCACTCAAATGGTATATATTACCGCCTGGATATGGTGTTGGAGGTATTGCACTTCCAGTAGAAATATCTACAACTTGGGTTATACTAACCCCTGGCACATTATCGATAGCAATCCAATTGTATGGTGCAGTAGATGCCCCTGTACTCTCTAAGCGAACAACAAAATGCTCTGATGAATTGTTTGATTGAATACTTCCTGTTTGATCTAAAAGTGAGATGCCAGGTTTATTTTGCATCTCTATATTTCGATTTATGGTGAGATCCGTTTCAAAAGAACTAGGTATGGTCGCTAAACCAGCAGTATGGTAATAATAATCAATAACATTAACTTTAAAAGAAATAGGCTCGAAGGTTTGTGATGAACAATTCCCTTTTACAGTAAATGGTATTCGTGCTCCATAGCCATTTTGAACCGTGATTTCTAGAGGTGACCATTTTTCTGGTCCTGTACCTGGATTTTCAAAAGTAAGTACGTTACCCACTACAGATGTTGGCGTAATGGTTATGGGAGCTGGATTTACATTGCCATAACTAGGTGTATACAAAATAAATTCAGCTTTTTCATAATCATAGCCCTGAGGCATGGTAACTTCCATAGAAGTGACATAAAGTGCTGGGCGAAACTCATCGGTGTATTTTAATCCTGAGGTATTAAAACGTCTGGCTAAATAATTGGTATTATATCCTAAATTGGTAGATTGGCATCCATTAACCACAAAAGGGTTGGTGCCATTAATACTATATGTGCCTACCAAATACATTTCAGGAACAAAATTATTGCAAAAAACCTTTGTGTTGTTCGTATCGAGGTTGTAGCAATACCAATCGCCTCCAGATTGCACATCGAATTGGGGGAGTCCAGAGTTTGTCGCCACTCGGTAACGCGCTACGAGTTCTAAAACATCACCATCTAAAAGTCCACCAGAAGGTAAAATAGAGCTTAAATTATAATCAATTTTTTGATCTGTAGACGTGCTTTCTGCCATAGAAGAAGTTGTAACAGATGCTGTTACAAGTTCGGTAGCACCTCGAGTAATAACAACATCTACTCCTAAAGGTTCTAGTTTATTTACACCACCGGACGTCTTTGGTAATTCTAAACGTGTGTAAAAGTTTGATGCCGCCCCATTTTGAGTAACGGTGCTAGACACCTCAATCTCATCGAGATACAAGGCTTTAGATAAATCGTAAGCATTAATGTTAGATGCCGATTGTCTTGTGCTTAGTGTTCTATCGGTATAACCCAAAGAATTATCAGATCGTCGCACTACAGGTAAACTAACACTAGGCCCAGCAGAACAAGCTGAAGTAGGGCAATCGGCATTCACGGTTAAGGTGCCACAAGCCAATTCTTTTAAACAATCGCAATTTGTATTAATGTCGTTAATAAAATTAGCCGTATAAGGTATATCTATAGAACCACCAGTTCCGCAAGTGTACACCAGGTCTATATTGGCATAGCCAAAATCTTTATCGGGTCCCGTAATGGTAACCACATCGCCATTTTGTGTATACCCTACTGATGAGCTCACCCCAGACCCTCCATATTTTCCTTTGGTCCATATTACATTACCAGTCCCAGCTATAGCAACATTTGGAGGTAAAGTCATTTCATAAGAATATCGAGAGTTTGATGATATAAAATGATTCCTTATACCAAAATAAGAACTACTTAATCTTACTCTAAAAGGCACACCACCCTCCACATTAGGAGGTGCGGCACCATTGGTTTTAAAATGACTATAATTAAACCCTAAAGACTCATTTACATGAGAAATAACATCTGTTGACAGCGCTGTTGTGGGATCGCACATGGTATTATACTCCAAAACAGCACTTACTTTGTACATATATTTATCATTTACCGCAGAACCACAGCTATTCGAGAAGGCGCAGTTAAATGCCCAAGTAAACTCTGTTGTTATGGTATTACCAACAGGCAAATCATCATAGAAACCATCGCCATCTAAATCCTCTAAACCTACACCAGCCCCATCTGGATCGCTTGTAAAATAATTCTCTAAATTAATCACCAAATGGTTTTCAGTATTAAAGGAATATGGCACACTTTGCCCACTAATAGTGACATTACTAATGTCTACAAAACCCGGAAACCCACGCAACACATTACTTGAGGCGTGCCCTCCTCTTAAAATTTTTAAATTGTAAAACCCACCTGCTGCAGGATCTCCACTTCCAGAGTTTCGGTATGTTGATCGTACGGTAAAAGAAGTGCACATATCAACATAACCAATTTTTTCATTGGTAAGATCGTTGTTTTTAAACTCTGGCAAACCCAAAGCCGTGGTAATGGCCCCAACACCTGTAGAGGTATCACACCAGTTCACAGGACTGGCATCGCATCCCCAGCCTACGGCATAATGTGTTGCTGACCCCCCTAAACAATTTCTCAAAATATAGGTCTCGGTAAATACTAAAGTTTCACCGTTACACAGTTGTTCATCGGCAGTAAGTAAAGCACCATTTATGGTATAATATTCAATATTGCCAACTTTCGAAGTAGGACTTATAGGATTGCCGCCTAAGGTTAAAGACACCAATTCTGTCGAGGCATTTGCACGATCTATAGAAAAATAAACCGCATCAGCACAACCATCAGCACCATTTGTAATTTCGAAGGTACGTGTGTATTGTGAATTTATTATAGCATTATTTTGAGCTGCTGGCTGGGTAAAGGTAAGCACAGGAAAATCGACGATGTACGATGGTGAAACTCTTGGAAAAGATACCAGTCCGTTAACTTCGACAGTAGCACTAGATTGAAAAGTCGTGTTCGCTAATGAAGATGCTCTTACTTCACAATTTCCGCTACGGGCGATGGTAAAAATTATTCGATCGCTCGTTGCGATACTCCCAGAAATTCTAAATATAGGCGTATTTGGAGTACCACCATCTTCTGAAATGCTAAGTCCTGGCGCACCTGAAATTTTTAGTACAGAACCAGAAACATATTCCATGTTTTGTGCCAATTGAATAGTCACTAAAGCTTCTGAAGCTCCAGATGAACTCCCATCGAAATCTACCTGTACCGTTAACAACGAAGCCGTATTACAAACCGTAACGGGCTCTGGATCTACTGGGAAGGAAATAATAGCTTGAGAATGGGACTGAAAACTTAATAATCCGAAAACTAAAACAAGCAAACTTGTAACTTTTTTGAATGAACGTAATGATAAATTCATATGTCAAATAAATTAAATATTTAATATTTTATAGAGAAGGTGCTTTAATTATATCCTCTTTAAGCTGTAATTGACCTACAAGGGCTTATGACCCGTTATAAAAACGATATGAAGAGAGAAATAATAAAGACACAAGAAATTGAGTTTAATTAAGCATCATCTATGGTTGCCTCTTGTTATAAGGCAGCCCACAGTTTAGGCCATAAAAAACAATTAATAATTACAGCGCTCTGAAATTTGATAAAGACGAAAATGACATTAAGTGCCGTAGAACAATATTAAAATAGAGTTCAAACGGTTTAATCACACAAGATAATAAGCTAGTATTCTCTTTTACTCTAAGAAAGGATTGTGAAGAGCTATTCGATTTAATTAAAGTAGGCTTTTCCATAAGTAGGTTAGTAATAATTACACATTATTTTTGGCGTGTCAAGGTTGATTTTGAGGGATAAAAAACACTTAAACGTTAATTAAATATATTAACTTACAAAATACGTAATTTTTTGTAAGAAACATAGTAAAAATTCTACAACTAACACAAATACTCGTTAAACTGCAGACATAATCGGTATTAAATTTTAAATAACTGTAAAACAAATATTTATCTGTGATAAAATATAAAACAAATAAAGATGTTACTACATGATATATTTAATATTATTCTTACTTTTAAAATGTAGTACATATAGTATCTTTAAAGCCCTTTTTGTAAGTAAAAGCAAATTAAAAGGTATTGAAATCTCTATGCTTATTTTTTATTCTTAAGGATAGCATATTCTTTAAAATTTCAAATAAAACTAATCTGTTAAAATTTGAAATTAACATTACCTCTTATACCAAATTAGCCATGTCATGCCGCATATAATTTGTTTACTCACATCTTTCCATTTTATAAATAGGTGTTCATGATGTGCTTCGCAGTTCTTTTTTGCCCATATTTAGATATAACATAAAACAACAACGCTGGTGTGCTTTGATTTAATAAATCATCTGAACAAAAAATAGCTCAAATTAACCAGACGACATTTTAAAATTAAATTCGTCTCATATTCTGTTGAGCTTTAACATTAATAAAATTGAATACTTTTTATTTTTTAGAAAGGTTATAAACCTGTATTCTTGAAAACTAAAATTAAGGACTTAACCGAAGAGAAAAAGTCCTTAATTTTATACATCAAGCTTTTACTAATATTAATTATGGTCTAACCAGAAGAGTTTTTACAATTTATATTTAGCCCTAGGTGTGTTAAAAAAACCAATAAGAAAAACCGTTGAAAAATTCAATTACAAACTCCAATCTTCCTGAACAATTGTATTGATCTCGGTTTACAAACCATTTTCCTTATTAAAATATTACTCCATACATTTTTCGCCTTTAAAGCTTGAGATAACAAATTCGCTACGTCTGTTTTCTTGGTGTTTGGCTCGACTGCAACTAGATGGAGTACCCTCACAAGCACATTCATTTAATAGCTGAGATTCGCCATAACCTTTGGCAGTTAAACGCTCGGGCGATATTCCTTTATCAATTAAATATTGTCGTGTAGCTTGAGCTCTATTTTCGGACAGATAAAGATTGTAGGCTTCGGGACCTCTACAATCGGTGTGGCTTCGAATATCTAAAGTCGCACTAGGGTATTTAGTCAAGATAGCTATTATTTTCTGAAGCTCTATCTCGGCATCGCTTCTTATGTTAAATTTGTCAAAGTCAAAATAAATAATGCGATTGTCTAATAACTTCGCTAAATCGGCACAAGGCTCCATTAAAAACTGCTCATTCTTTTCTAGCAACATTTCAAGCTTCAGTTCTTGTTTAAGAGATGGTGTAGTAAAACGCTTCTCACTTGGAGTGTACATGGTTTGTTCTGCTCTAATTAAATATTCTTTCTCACATTCCAACTTAAAGCTAAAGGTTCCATCAGCCAATGCTTTTTTGCGATTTACTTCCTCCCCTTTTGCATTAAGCATTATAATAGTAGCCTGAGGAATAATAGCGTTTGTGGCTATGTCCTTAACCACACCAACGACAACTTGTTCGCAATCGGTTACTATATACTTATAAATATCATCATCGCCTTTGCCACCTTCTCTGTTAGAACTAAAAAAGCCAGATTTACCATCTAGATTTTGATAGTATGAAAAATCGTCGGCTTTACTATTTAGAGGTTCGCCTATATTTTTAATTATAAACGTATTGTCATCACCTTGAGAGATTTTATTATCAACATCCTTAGAGGCAAAAATGTCTAAGCCCCCTAAACCTGGAAAACCATCGCTAGAAAAAAACAGATCGCCATTAGCATTTACAAAAGGAAAGGTTTCTCTGCCTTCTGAATTAATGGAAGATCCTAAATTTATAGGGTCGCCCAATGTACCATCATCTTTTATATTGACATAAAAAATATCGGATTGACCATAAGTACCTGGCATATCCGAAGAAAAATAAAGCCTTGTGTCATTAAAATTCAACGCTGGGTGCGCGACGCTGTAATTTTTATCATTAAAATGCACGGGCTCAATATTATCCCACTCACCAGCATCGTTTAATGTTGCTCTATAAAGTTGTAGGCGGTTTACGCCTTCGTCACCATCTTTAACAGTGTATCTTTTATAATAGGTGTTTCTTGTAAAGTACATCACGCTTCCATCTTTGGTAAATGTAGCAGAAGATTCATGATACTTAGAGTTGATTTTAGGGCTAAAAGGTTTAACGGAAGTCGGATTTGAAATTTCACCAACCTTATACAGATCAAGATAAGGCTGTTCGTTCCATTGGTATATTTTACCGTCGCCTCGAGATGAGGCGAAAACGAAATTTTCGTTTACAAAAGCCGCGCCAAAATCTGAATACTTACTATTTATTTCTAAATTTTCGACCTCAATAAAATCATTCCTATTAAAGTTTATGGCGCTCTTATAATCCACTTTAGACAAAAAAGATTTACCTCGAGAATCTTCAGGTTTAACGGCTGTAAATTTTTTCATCCATACATCGGAAGCTTCATAATCACCCGTTCCTTTTAATGCAAGGGCATATCTAAAATAATATTCTGGATCTACAACAAAATTTTCCGTTTCGGCTTCTATAAACAGTTCGCCATACCACTTAGCAGCCTGATCCATTTTGTTCGTAAAATAAAATGAATTAGCAAGCTTTTGTAAGACGTCTTGATTTCTATAACCGTTCTCGACTACTTCGAGTAAAACTTCGCTAGTTTTTATGTAGGAATAATTGGTGTAGTCATCTTTAACCGATCTTGCCTTTAGCTTTTGTGCTTGTATTGGATTAAAGCTATGTAGTAGCACTATTACGCATATGTATGTAATTATTTTTTTCATGAATATAAATTTAGAAGAAACGTGGGGATAATATTCTACCTAAGCGTTGTGTTTCAAAACGCAATATAATCTCGTGAGTGCCACTATTATAATTGCTTAGTCCAGAAGTTGTGTAATCATAACCATAACCAATATAAATACCTGGGGTAATTTGAAATCCAGCCATACCAGCTATGGAGTCATCCCAACGCCAAGCGACACCAAGTGTTAGCAAATCATGAATTAAAAAATTGGCCGAAACATCAGCAATTAATGGTGCCCCTTGGGTGCCTTTTACTAAAAAAGCAGGTTTAAAAAGTAGGTTGTCACTAAGATCGAAAACATAACCACCGGTGAGAAAATAATGCAAGCGCTCGGTGGCCAAAGATTCTTGAAAATCGTCGTAATGCTCGGTGGTAAACAAGTTAGGAACAGATAACCCAACATACCACTTGCGGTTACTTAAATACAATCCCGATCCAAAAATAATACTGTTCAAACTGATATCTTGATTAAATACCGCATCTTGATTTTGGTACACACCTTTTGTCCAATCGGTTGAAATATTATGCCAACCCGCCTTTACACCAAAGGATAGCTTGGTGTTGTTGTCATCAATAGGAATGGTGTACGAAAAATTAGCATCCAAAAAATTCTCGCGTGCCGGCCCCAAGCCATCACTAACAAAATTTAATCCCAAACCTATTCGCCTATTGCGTAATGGTGAGTGTACACTAAACGACTGTGTCTCTGGAGCACCGTCGATACCCACCCATTGTGTTCGATTTAAGCCTAAAATACTCAAAGTCTCACGTTGCCCTGCATAAGCAGGATTAATACTCATGGTATTATACATGTAATGGGTGTACTGCGGATCTTGTTGACTAAAACCATCTTGTGGAGCTAAACCCAGTATGAGCACCACAACAATAGTTGTTAATGAAAGTCTTTTTATCATCTTTTATGTTTTATAAGAATTTTTTATCTGTTTATATATAACCATCCTACTTTAGGTTTATTACCATCTCCTAAGTCTAATACATAATAATAGGTACCTACAGGAAGTTTCTCTGAGGCTCTTATAACCGAGCGCCCGTTTGATGTGCCATCCCAATCATTATTATAACCCGTTTTACGGTAAACCAAATTACCCCAACGATTATAAACCTCTAGTGTGTTATTAGGGTAATTTTCAATACAGTTAATTATAAAGGTATCGTTATTACCATCGCCGTTTGGTGAGAATAAATTAAATGTAACTAGACATCCTAATTCGGTCTCTACACCACTTGAAGCTCGAACAACTTCTCCATTGTTTGTTCCTACTGCCGAAATATTAACTGTATTAGATACACCGCCTGCCGTGATGGCTTGTTGGTTAATGGTAAAGCGCGCAGTATAAATAGCAATCTCTCCAGGCAATAAAGTGCCCTCTTCACTATTTAAAGATGAGCTCACAAATGTTGGCAAATTACTTAAGCTTAAGGCATTGTCTTGCGCATCGGTAAATATGTCATTCAATTCAAGACCAGATAATATCACATTCCCAATATTTTCAACTTCGATAGTATAATTAATTAGGTCTCCTATATTAGTTTCAGAAAAATCTGCCGTTTTAGTCACTTCTATGGCCGCTTGACATACAACATTAGTCGTTACTGGCAAGGTAATATTTGATGCATTAAAACTACAAGCATCAAGAGGATTGGTTTCTGTACCATCAGTATTCGCAATACCGTCTCCATCTGGATCAACTTCATCGGCATTGGTTACACCATCTCCATCACAATCGGCATTAGACCATATCGGATTGTTTAAATCTCCTAAAACAACTCCCGGATCGCATGGATCTAGAGGATCGCTTATTCCATCTGGAATTGCAGTGGTTCTTGGATCGTCAATTCCTGTGGTTTCTTCACAATCGCTAAGACCATCGCCATCGGTATCTACTGGAGATGGACAAGCTGCTACATCAACCGTTACGGTAGCTGTATCGCAGTTAGTCGGATTATTATTCTCGCAAAGCATATAAGTAACACTATATATCCCGCCAGGAGTTCCAGGTGTCACTGTAACTGTACCATCTGAATTCACGGTTAATTCTGGCGTCGCAGTCGATGTTATCGTCACATCCGATGGCACTACTGGTAAACCGTTTAAGGTATCATTATCTAAGACATTGATGCCTGCATCTCCACCATCGAAGCCGTTGATTGGGCCTGCACTGTCATCTACAGCAATTATTACTGGGGCTTCTACCGTGATGGTTACGCTTGCTGTACTACAATTCGTTGGGTTGTTGTTCTCACAAATCGTGTAATCAATGGTATAAGTGCCTGCTGGTGTCCCTGCCGTTACCGTAACTGTACCGTCTGTATTTACCGCTAATTCAGTAGTTGCTGTCGATGTGATTGTCACGTCCGCTGGATTTACTGCTACACCGTTTAAAGTATCGTTACCTAATACATTAATACCGGCATCTCCGCCCGTTGCCCCGTTGATTGGCCCTGAACTGTCAGGATTAGCAACTATTGCTGGAGCCTCTACCGTGATTGTAACTGTAGCCACATCACAGTTGGTTGGGTTATTGTTCTCGCAAATTGTGTAATCAATAGTATATACGCCTGCTGGTGTCCCTGGGGTTACCGTAACCGTACCATCTAGATTTACACTTAATTCTGGTGTTGCAGTTGATGTGATCGTGACATCCGCTGGATTTACTGCTACACCGTTTAAAGTATCGTTAATTAACACATTGATTCCTGCATCTCCACCATCGAAGCCGTTGATTGGGCCTGCAGTGTCAGCATTAGCAACTATTGCTGGAGCTTCTACCGTGATGGTTACGCTTGCTGTACTACAATTCGTTGGGTTGTTGTTCTCGCAAATCGTGTAATCAATGGTATAAGTGCCTGCTGGTGTCCCTGGGGTTACCGTAACCGTACCATCTAGATTTACACTTAATTCTGGTGTTGCAGTTGATGTGATCGTGACATCCGCTGGATTTACTGGCACACCGTTTAAAGTATCGTTACCTAATACATTAATACCGGCATCTCCGCCCGTTGCCCCGTTGATTGGTGCTGAACTGTCAGCATTAGCAACTATTACTGGAGCTTCTACCGTGATTGTAACTGTAGCCACATCACAGTTGGTTGGGTTATTGTTCTCGCAAATTGTGTAATCAATAGTATAAGTGCCTGCTGGTGTCCCTGCCGTTACCGTAACCGTACCGTCTGTATTCACGGTTAATTCTGGCGTGGCTGTTGATGTGATTGTCACATCCGCTGGATTTACTGGCACACCGTTTAAAGTATCGTTACCTAATACATTAATACCGGCATCTCCGCCCGTTGCCCCGTTGATTGGCCCTGAACTGTCAGGATTAGCAACTATTGCTGGAGCCTCTACCGTGATTGTAACTGTAGCCACATCACAGTTGGTTGGGTTATTGTTCTCGCAAATTGTGTAATCAATAGTATATACGCCTGCTGGTGTCCCTGGGGTTACCGTAACCGTACCATCTAGATTTACACTTAATTCTGGTGTTGCAGTTGATGTGATCGTGACATCCGCTGGATTTACTGCTACACCGTTTAAAGTATCGTTAATTAACACATTGATTCCTGCATCTCCACCATCGAAGCCGTTGATTGGGCCTGCAGTGTCAGCATTAGCAACTATTGCTGGAGCTTCTACCGTGATTGTAACTGCAGCCACATCACAGTTGGTTGGGTTATTGTTCTCACAAATCGTGTAATCAATGGTATAAGTGCCTGCTGGTGTCCCTGCCGTTACCGTAACTGTACCGTCTGTATTTACCGTCAATTCAGTAGTAGCTGTCGATGTGATTGTTACATCCGCTGGATTTACTGGCACACCGTTTAAGGTATCATTATCTAAAACATTGATGCCTGCATCTCCACCATCGAAGCCGTTGATTGGGCCTGCAGTGTCAGCATTAGCAACTATTGCTGGAGCTTCTACCGTGATGGTTACGCTTGCTGTACTACAATTCGTTGGGTTGTTGTTCTCACAAATCGTGTAATCAATGGTATAAGTGCCTGCTGGTGTCCCTGCCGTTACCGTAACTGTACCGTCTGTATTTACCGCTAATTCAGTAGTTGCTGTCGATGTGATTGTTACATCCGCTGGATTTACTGGCACACCGTTTAAAGTATCGTTACCTAATACATTAATACCGGCATCTCCGCCCGTTGCCCCGTTGATTGGGCCTGAACTGTCAGCATTAGCAACTATTGCTGGAGCTTCTACCGTGATGGTTACGCTTGCTGTACTACAATTCGTTGGGTTGTTGTTCTCGCAAATCGTGTAATCAATGGTATAAGTGCCTGCTGGTGTCCCTGGGGTTACCGTAACCGTACCATCTAGATTTACACTTAATTCTGGTGTTGCAGTTGATGTGATCGTGACATCCGCTGGATTTACTGGCACACCGTTTAAAGTATCGTTACCTAATACATTAATACCGGCATCTCCGCCCGTTGCCCCGTTGATTGGCCCTGAACTGTCAGCATTAGCAACTATTGCTGGAGCTTCTACCGTGATGGTTACGCTTGCTGTACTACAATTCGTTGGGTTATTGTTCTCACAAATCGTGTAATCAATGGTATAAGTGCCTGCTGGTGTCCCTGCCGTTACCGTAACTGTACCGTCTGTATTTACCGCTAATTCAGTAGTTGCTGTCGATGTGATTGTCACGTCCGCTGGATTTACTGGCACACCGTTTAAAGTATCGTTACCTAATACATTAATACCGGCATCTCCGCCCGTTGCCCCGTTGATTGGGCCTGAACTGTCAGCATTAGCAACTATTGCTGGAGCTTCTACCGTGATGGTTACGCTTGCTGTACTACAATTCGTTGGGTTGTTGTTCTCACAAATCGTGTAATCAATGGTATAAGTGCCTGCTGGTGTCCCTGCCGTTACCGTAACTGTACCGTCTGTATTTACCGCTAATTCAGTAGTTGCTGTCGATGTGATTGTCACGTCCGCTGGATTTACTGCTACACCGTTTAAAGTATCGTTACCTAATACATTAATACCGGCATCTCCGCCCGTTGCCCCGTTGATTGGCCCTGAACTGTCAGCATTAGCAACTATTACTGGAACAACAACGGTTACATCAATAGTAGCTGTCGCATCTGTACTACATGGTGGTGTTGCTGATACCGTATAAGTAACGGTTGCCGTACCGTCATTAATAGCTGTAATAAAACCAGTAGTGGAATCAACCGTTAAAACACTTGGATCGGAAGATGTATAAGTTCCTCCAATATCTCCATTTGTTGTTTCAGTTATAATGTCTCCCTCTGTTAAGGTTAAGGTAGGAGTGCTAAATACGCCCGCATTGGGTGCTGGGGTTACCGTTACTTCTACCGTTGATGTAGCCGTCTCTGTAGCACAAGCTCCAGATCCTGTTACGGTATATCTATAGGTATCGGCTGCTGTGATCGGAAAGCTTACCGCTGTACCGCTCGAATCTGTCCATGCACCACCAGAATCCGCGCCTGTTAAATTTGAAAATAAATCGGTTTCACTAATACTTTCTGTGGAACAGATGGCTATGGCGCCATTACTAACTCCCGCATTAGGTAATGCTGTAACCGTGATGCTGATTGTTTCTTCCTGCGAACACCCATTATTGGTGGAATACACCTCAACTCTATAATCGTTACCATCAAAACCAATTGGAATATTACTAATATTTAAAGTTGCTGTACTCGTACCTGAATAGGGCGCCACATCGGTTAAAGGTGTTGTACTCGCTCCTAAATACCAAGTGTATGCATAATCGCCTGTTGGAATAGCAATAGTTGTATCATCAGTAGTTGTTCCAGTTGTACCAAAATCAGTTACTCGAAGTCCAGTAGACGTGACTGTAATAGTAGCGTTAGCTCCTTCACAAAATTCAGCAGGGTTTGGCGCTATACTTAAATTACTAATAACATCACTAATAATTTCTGTACCATTAACACCATCATAACCTCCAACACCTCCAGTAACTAAACCGTTACTATCGAAACCTGTACCGTCTAACCTACCATCGTTATTGGCATCAATTCCACCAGATTCTACAACATCAAAACAACCATCGTTATCTGAGTCTAAATCCAATCGATCTGGAGTACCATCTCGGTCTGTATCTCTTTCTATAAAAGTAGTATGTGTAGATAGGGTACTAAATGGTACGTTGGTTTTGTTTATTGTGCTACTACTATAGCTTACAGTTAAGGTTTGATTCCCACTACGCTCATAAAACAAAATGGTAATTGGATAAACACCAGAAGTAAGATAAATATCACCAAATCTTTCTCGAGCACTGTGGTTACCATCGTTATCAACAACTTCTATACCATCGATAAAAAGTTTCGAACCATCATCCGACCGTGTATAAAATCTATAAGTATCAGCAGAAGTAATATTTATAAACCCTGTATAACGAACAGAAAAATTATTAGTGCTACCTGTTAATGCTCTACTTAAAACAGTTACATCAAAATCACCTACTGCGCCTGTGGCAAAAGCACCTGAGTTTGGGATATTATCTACAGTATTGCCTGCTGGTGGCGAATTATAAAACTCGTAGTTTAAACTCCCTGTGGCACCAAGCACAACAGATTCTACCTCATAAACATCTAAAATACCGTCGTTATCATCATCTAAATCGCATATATTATTAACGCCATCTCCATCTGGATCGTTTGCTGTGGGTGTTCCAACTATAGCGCCTTCACTACAAGGATCTTCAACCGTTAGGGTTGCCGATTCTACAAAAAGAACACAAACATTCTCCTCATGAGTTACCACAACATAATACGTCCTGCCATCTAAAGCTAAATTTACAGAAGTAATACTATAATATGGGCTATTAGCTCCAGTTATAATGGTACCTTGCACAGTCGTACCTGGTATGGTTATGGCTCCTCCTGCATCGGCGTAATACCACTGATAATTAAGTTTAGCACTAGCGTTTCCAAGATTTAAGTAATCAGGTGTCCTGTTCGTAATGGAACCTGTAAAAACAGTGGTTAAATCGGCTCGAGCAGAAACATTAAATAACGCTGCGGATCCCACATTAATTGTTTGGTCAACAAGTCCTGAGGTAATTGTAGCTCTTACTGCTCTTGTTTCATTACCTGTAAGTCCGTTATAACCGCCTGCGCCTCCCGTAACCAAACCATCGGCATCAACTCCAGTACCGTCTAACACACCATCGTTATTAGCATCAACTCCTCCAGATTCTACAACATCGTAACAACCATCGTTATCAGAATCTAAATCCAAGCGGTCTGGAATACCGTCACCGTCGGTACCTTTATTTTCATCCATTGTAAACGCTACAGGAGCCAATATAGAGAAAGGTACTTCAGTTTCACTTATACTACTGCTACTATAACTTACACTTAAGTTTTCTGCTCCACCACGCTCGTAATACAAAACACTAATAGGATATACTCCAGAATTTAGTGTAATATCCCCAAATCTGGTTCGAGCACCGTGATTACCATCGTTGTCGACAACTTCTACTCCATTGATGAAAAGCTTCGACCCATCGTCCGACCGTGTATAAAATCTGTACGTGTCGGCGGTGGTAATATTTATATACCCCGTATAGCGTATTGAAAAATTATTAATGTTTCCTGATAAAGCGGTACATAAAGCTGTTACATCAAAATCGTTTATTGTTCCTGAAGCAAAAGCCCCTGAATTAGGTATATTATCCACAGTGTTACCAGATGGTGCCGTATTATAGAACTCGTAACTAAGACTTCCAAATGCGCCAGGAACTCTTACCTTATTTTCTTCTGTATCTAAAATACCGTCGTTATCGTCGTCTAAATCATCTCTATTAAAAACACCATCACAATCTGTATCGCTTCGCGCGATTGAAAACGAATTATTACTCGTATTTATATCTACTTCGGCAATATTTACAATATTAGCGTTTAGTGTAACGGGCTGAATGGGGGCAGAAGCAGTTGCCTCTAAGGTTAGCGTAACGTTTTCTCCCGGCTCTAATAAGCTTATAGACCAAGTACTTGTTGTCGAGTTAAATGTTGCCACACCAGAGGACCCTACAGAAAAAGAAGCATTATCGCTTGAGTAAGTATAACCTATAGGTAACGGGAGATCCACTTCGAAACCATTAGAGATATTAGAACCTGAGTTAGTTACCGTAGCCTCGAAATTTACAACACCAGAGCATAAGGTAGTATTAGGCACTATAGATGCCGTAACACTGAGGTCTACAGGATTTACAGCAATGCTATTTTTGTTAAATGCCGTAAAGGCAATATCTGTATTTCCAGAGGTTCTGTGCACAAAATTTTCAATTAACAAAGCGTTGCCAGAAGTTATACCAAAATCTAATAAGCTAAAAGTTAAAACCCTCAAATCTCGATAAGTATTTGCACCAAAAAGGTTGTTTACACTCCCTGTTGCTGTGTCAATATTGTAAATCGTCCAATCCACGCCACCTACTACTGGTACTGAAGAAAAACCTACCGTTACAGCATTCCCAACAGTGTTACCCAAAGCATCTGTAAATTTAAATGTATCACTCCCGCTTGGTGCACCCGTTTGCGTCGCAATTATAGCTGGCGCATTGCTAATACTTGTGGGTAAATTTATAATTACGCTATTATAGGTAAAATCTTGTGCATTAATATTAAAAAAATTGGTACTTAACTCCAGACCATTTATTCCATCTTGAATAAAATAGGCTGGGTTAATAGGACTAAAAGTTCTTATATAATCAGTTGGCGCATTAGTTTGATTGGTACCGCCCCAATTGTAAGCAATACCAACCAACTCTTGAGCAGAGTAATTAACAACATCTGGCATTGGAAAAGCTTGAAACTCGGCAGGCGTAAAAGACACTCCATTTGAAGTTAAAATATTATCGTTTACACCCGTAGAGTAAGTGTTAGCGCCAACAGTAAAACCAATAAGATTATTAGAATCATTGGCTGTTACTCTCAACAATTCAGAAGATTGATAAAAACCTCCCTGATCACCATAAATGGTCGTTACATCTTGCTGAGCTACCGCACCAAAAGATGTGAACAAGCTTAAAACAAGTATGCCAGCCATTACTCCAAATTGAGTTTTGTGGAATAATGAACTGTCGTAATTTTTTATACCATTTATCCATGCGGTAATTAGATTACAGATTCTTAATTGAGGTATCGTATTTTTTTTCATAAAGTATGTAGGATAAGTTTTATAATTCTTAAAAACGCCTAAGTTTTTTAAGTGCTACTGTTAATGTTTGAGATGGAGTAAAGTCGTACAGTTTTTGTACCATAAAACATTTTAAGCTAGAACTATTTTAAGCTAGAACTAACCATTTAAACACTAAATCCAAAAAAGAATATTTTATATTCAATCTCTTGTTTAGTTGATTATGCTAGTGGAAACTATGATACTCTGTTTAATCATGAATATTTGCAAATAAGTGTTTTTAAGTAAAGACTTGGTCTTAGGTTCGAATAAATACGTTATTTCAAATTCACTCATTAAATTAGACTCATATTTTTAATTAAAAAACCAATATTTTAATCAGAATACAGCGAAAAATATTTTCAAAACTTTTTTAGATAAACTAACAAGTTCAATTCCATAAAAAACTTTAGTCTGCTGATATTTTGAACAAGCATCAGGTCTTATTAAAAATGATTTTTCCTAAAAAAAAAGAATGTAGTTTTAACTCATATAACCTTTATTAATTAATTATTTACTTTATAAACTTAATATTTTGACTTAAATCCTTTAGTTCGAAAAATATGAGTTAATTAATGCTATTCGAGATTAAATTGAACACTTTAAATGAAGCTATTTTCTATTGAAAACATTTTCCCTAAAGCACTCATTTTTAAACAAAACAATAATTAACATAAAATCTTGTTAAAAAATCCTATTTCACAAATATAATTCATTTTGAGAGAAAAAGAAACAATAACTGTAAATAATTATTAATAAAAGTATGTTAAATCTGAATAATCGTTAATTACTAACTGCATTTTCTTTAAATAAAAAACAGTATAACCGCTTGAAACATACTTGAACAGCCCTAAACAATAGGTGTGTAACTGTTGTGTTTAGATTATTTACTGAAAAAGAAAAAAATTGCAATCTAAATACAGATAAGCCAAAAAAAATCCTGAGAACAGCTCGAGTTTTGGCACAAAAACTTCAGATTTTGTAAACTTTACTCTGTTATAAAGTAAACCTTACTTCATAGAAATCCACCAGAATATAAAAACTTTAGGTAGGAGAATAAACAGATGATATGTCGACCATAGCATAAAAAAGCTTCAGCAATACAGAAGCATCAAAAAAGTCTAATTTCAAAAAACAGACCCCTAAGTACATATTACGAGCATTTAAGATAGCGAAGATTGATACTTATAGCTTTAACTAAACGACATTTCAAAATTAAATTGGCAGAAAAACTCTACAAAAAAGAAATTAAAAACAAAAACATTTAGCTTTTACTTTATCACCTATTCTTATTGTACAATCTGCTTAAATCGTTTATATTTTATTCGTATTTATTCAAAAATTAAACGACTACACAAAACAGCTCGTGCTGTGTATTATTAAATCCGCTCAATATGCGCTCCAATGGCACGCAAACGATCGTCAATATTTTCGTAACCACGATCTATTTGTTCTATATTCATTATCGTAGAGGTTCCTTTTGCAGAAAGTGCTGCAATTAGCAAAGAAACACCAGCACGTATATCTGGCGATGTCATGGTAGTAGCCTTTAAGGTCGATTTAAAATCATGACCAATAACGGTTGCGCGATGCGGATCGCATAATATGATTTTCGCTCCCATATCAATCAGTTTATCCACAAAAAACAAACGACTTTCAAACATTTTTTGATGGATTAGAACACTACCTCTAGCCTGTGTTGCAACCACCAAGACAATACTTAATAAATCTGGTGTAAATCCAGGCCAAGGTGCATCAGAAATTGTTAGAATAGACCCATCAATATAATTTTGAATTTCGTAACCGTTGGTATGCGCTGGTATATAAATATCGTCGCCGCGTTTTTCTACCGTAATACCTAATTTTCTAAACACATTAGGTATAACTCCTAAATCGTCCCAGCTCACATTGGTAATGGTTAACTCACTTCTAGTCATAGCCGCTAAACCAATCCAACTTCCAATTTCTATCATATCTGGAAGCATGGTATGCTCGGTTCTACCTAAGCGCTCTACCCCTTCAATAACCAACATATTAGAACCAACACCCGTAATTTTGGCACCCATTCTATTAAGCATTTTACAAAGTTGCTGCAAATAGGGTTCGCAAGCTGCATTGTAAATAGTGGTTTTTCCTTCGGCTAAAACCGCAGCCATAACTATATTTGCCGTACCAGTAACCGAAGCTTCCTCGAGCAACATGAATGTGCCTTTTAATCTTTCAGCCTCCACCCCATAAAACTGATCTTCTTTACTGTATTTAAAAGCGGCACCAAGCTTTATAAGTCCTTCAAAATGCGTATCTAAACGACGCCGCCCAATCTTGTCGCCCCCAGGTTTTGGGATATATCCTTTACCAAAACGAGCCAATAAAGGACCAACTATCATTATAGATCCACGTAAGCCTTTACCATCCTCTTTAAATTGTGGTGATTCTAAATAATCTAAATTAATGGTATCTGCTTGAAATGTGTACGATGACCGAGATAATTTTTCGACTTTAACGCCTAATTTTTTTAACAACTCGATGAGTTTATTAACATCTACAATATCGGGGATATTATGTATTGTAACGCGCTCTGGAGTTAATAAAACAGCACATAAAATTTGTAATGCTTCATTTTTCGCACCTTGTGGCTGTATACTTCCTTGTAATGTATAACCACCTTCAACTTTAAATGTTCCCATATTTGCGCTTAATAACGTTTTCTACTACGAGTACCCGTACCCTTTTTTTGGTGGCCGCCTTTTTTTCCAGAACTACCATATTTACTTTTAGTTCGCATTAGGCTTGTGGCGTCTGATAAGTCTTCCTCAGAATTTCTCAAATCTATCTTCCCTTCCGATAATTCATACAAATGCTCATAAATAACAGCATCTTGAACGGTATCCTTATTCCAATTTAAAAAACATTTTTTCATGTGATTTGCAATGGTATAAATTAAGGCCTCCTTAAGCTCTCCTTCTTCCCAGGTATTAGCGACGTCTATCATTGTTTTAATATTGTTTCCGTAGAATCGATATTTAGGGAAATTTTGAGGATATTTTAAGGGTTCAGGCTTCTCCTCGAAAAGTTCTTTTGAAGGTTGTGGAAAGGGTGAATCGACATCCAACTCGAAATTAGACATGATAAAGAGCTGATCCCACAATTTGTGCTGAAAATCTGGAACATCTCTTAAATGTGGTTGCATATTGCCCATTACAGCAATTATAGCTTTGGCCAATTTATTGCGTTCTTCTTTTGTTTCTTGGGTTTTAGCGTAGTTAATCATTTTCTGTATATGCCGCCCGTATTCTGGAATGATTAAATGCTCACGTTCTGTATTGTATTCTAATTCGTTTATCAAAATAAGTGTGTGGAGTTAAATTGTATGCATGTAGTTTGTATGCTTGTGCAAAGTACAAAAAATATCTAAAGACTTATAACGCCTTCAACTTTTTCTGCGACTTCTTTATACTTTTCAATGACTGCATCTGGATTTCTCATGAGTAAACTAACAGAAACACTGGTATATTTTCCGTTTTTAGACTCATGTGTTGTAATAACAGCACCCATATTATCAAATATGGCATCAATTTTAGCAATCTTATCTAAATTTGATTTTACTATAAATTTATACAAATACTCTGCTGGCCAATTATTCGCTTCCTCTAATTGCCCTTTTAACTTTTTGTAGAATTCTTCCGAATTTGGAGATGTGCTCATAAAATTATTTAATAAGTTGCAAATATACTGTTTATTTGTATTTTTTTTATAGAAGTTAAATTCCGATTTTTACAGCTTAATATTATTTATTTGGATACTAAAAGAATTGTTATAACTGGTGGTCCTGGAACAGGAAAATCTAGCATAATTAACGAATTGATTAATAGAGGTTACCTGTGTTTTGAAGAAATTTCGAGACAGGTCACTATAGACGCGAAAAAGAAAGGTATCGATCAGTTATTTCTAACAAACCCCCTATTGTTTAGCGAATTACTTTTACGAGGTCGCGAAAAGCAATACGACCAAACCAAAAACTTAAACAAAGAAGTGGTTTTTCTAGACCGTGGTGTTCCAGATGTTTTAGCTTATATGGATTTTATTGGAGATTCGTACCCCAAATATTTTAGGGATGTGTGTAAAGATACGGTTTACGACTCTATTTTTATTCTAAAGCCTTGGCAGGACATTTATGTGAGCGATAGCGAGAGATATGAGAGTTTTGAGCAAGCTGTAGGCATTCATGAACACCTCCTTAAAACCTATCATTCTCTTAACTACACATTAATTGATGTGCCTTTTGATACTGTTGAAAAAAGAGTAGACTACATTCTTAACACTCTAAATATGTAATATGGAACACCCCATAAACATATTAGAGCGCTATTGGGGATTTACATCGTTTAAACCCAACCAAGAGGCTATAATAAACGCCGTTTTAGAAGGCGAAGACACCTTCGCTTTACTTCCTACAGGCGGGGGTAAATCGCTGTGTTTTCAAATACCAGCTTTAGCGAAACCAGGAATCTGTATTGTTGTTTCTCCATTAATCGCACTTATGAAAGATCAAGTGCAGCAACTTAAACATAAAGGCATTAAAGCCATGGCGCTAACAAGTGGTATTTCTTATAGTGAATTAGACACGCTTTTAGACAATTGTATTTATGGAAATTACAAGTTTTTATATCTATCGCCAGAACGTTTACAACAGGAAATAGTGCAAGACCGTATACGTTTAATGCACGTCAATTTAATTGCTGTAGATGAGGCACATTGTATCTCGCAATGGGGCAGCGATTTTAGACCCGCCTACAAAAACATCACAATTTTACGCCAATTACAACCCAGTGCAAATGTTATTGCTTTAACAGCTTCGGCAAAACCAGAAGTTATTGAAGACATCACAAAAGAACTCGATTTTATACAAGCTAAACTGTTTAAACAGTCGTTTTACAGGCCTAATTTAGCCTATATGGTTTATCATGAAGACGATAAATATTACCGCATTCAAACCATTTTAAAAAAGTATAAAGCATCATCAATTATTTATGTTAGAAATAGAAAATCAACCTTAGAGCTCACTTCTTTTTTAGCCTCTAAAAATATTAGCGCTACCTATTATCATGGCGGACTTTCTAATGATGAGAAAGATATTAACATGATGCAATGGATTAACGACCAAAAACAAGTCATGGTCGCCACAAATGCTTTTGGAATGGGTATTGACAAACCCGATGTAAAAACGGTTATACATTTAAATTTACCAGAAAGCATAGAAAGTTATTTCCAGGAAGCTGGTCGCGCGGGTAGAAATGGTGAGAAGGCCTTTGCAGTTATCTTAAAAAATAATAGCGATGCCATTTTAGTTGAAAACCAATTTCTAAAAGTACTTCCTACCGTAAGTTTCGTTAAACAGGTTTACAAGAAACTGTGTAGCTATTTTCAAATCTCATATGGAGAAGGCGAAAACAGCACCTACGATTTTGATTTTAATAGCTTCTGCAAAACCTATAAATTTAACGCAATATTGTGCTATAATGCCTTATTAATTTTAGACAGAAATAGTGTAATAACCCTTTCTAAACAGTTTAAAAATAAAGTTACACTACAATTTATTGTCTCGAATGCCGCTATTTTTAACTATCTAGAAACACACCAAGAATTTAGTCTTGTTGTAAAATCTATGCTCAGAATGTATGGAGGCATTTGCGACCATGTTACTAAAGTAGATTTAAAACGTATTGCTGAAAAAGCTTCGACAACAGAGTTAAAATTGATTGAAATTTTAAATAAGTTACAGCATCATGAAATTATTGAGCTCGATTTGGCAAAAACCGATGCTCAAATTACCCTTATACAACCGCGTGAAGACGATAAAACTATAAATAGAATCGCCTCAATTATCGAGCAACAGAATCAATTAAAACAGGGACAAGTTAAAAGCATGCTTGAATACATTGAGAACAACGCAGTTTGTAAAAGCATGCAACTTCTTGGTTATTTTGGTGAAAAAAACCTTAAACCCTGTGGCATTTGTTCGGTTTGCATTTCGAAAAAAACAAGAAATAAACCAGAAGATATTAATGCTTTAATGAAACAAATTGTAAAATTACTTGAAAGTGGAGACCTGTCTTCTAGAATAATTAGTAGCACTTTAAAATGTTCTGAACAAGGTTTAAAAACGGCTTTGAAGGTATTGTTAGAACATCGTATAATTGATTTGACACAAACCAATACCTATAAATTAAGAAGCTAATTCTAATCCTTATATTTAGAAAAGCTGTAACTAATAATGCAAACAAGTTGTAAATAATAGGCATAATACTATATTTAGCAGATAGTCGCGTTAGGGATAGTAGTGAAAAGCCCGCAGGCACGAGGACTTGAAACGGATAGCCCGACCCGCAGGGGAACGCCAAAATTTTAAAAAAAAAGAATAAACAAATGAAAGATTTAAGAATTGTTTTTATGGGTACACCCCATTTTGCAGTAGCCACTTTAAAGATATTAGTAGAAAACAATTATAATATTGTGGGTGTTATTACGGCCCCAGATAAACCTGCTGGTCGTGGAAGAAAATTAAACGAAAGCGCCGTAAAGCAATATGCAAAATCGATTGGTTTAAACATTTTGCAACCCACTAATTTAAAAAATGAAGATTTCTTGGAAGAGCTTAAAGCTTTAAATGCTAATCTTCAAATTGTAGTGGCTTTTAGAATGTTACCAAAGGCAGTTTGGCAAATGCCAGAACATGGCACCTTTAATTTACATGCCTCTTTATTGCCAAACTATCGCGGCGCGGCGCCAATTAATTGGGCTATTATAAATGGGGAAACTAAGACTGGAGTTTCAACATTTTTTATTGATGAAAAAATTGATACTGGCGAAATGATACTTCAAGAAGAGGCCCCTATTGATGCCGAAGATAATGCAGGAAGCCTGCACGATAAATTAATGGGTATTGGTAGCCAACTCGTTTTAAAAACGGTTGCTTTAATAGAAAAAGGCAAGGTAGAAACGACGCCGCAAATAGATAGTGACACTATTAAGACCGCACACAAACTAAATAAAGAAAACTGTAAAATAAACTGGCATGATACTTTAGAAAATATTTACAATAAAATACGAGGTTTAAGCCCCTATCCTGCAGCTTGGTGTACTTTAATTAATAATGACGAAAAATTAGACCTTAAGATTTACAGTGCAAAAAAAGAAAAGACAACACACACTTTAGATATAGGCAAAGTTGTTTCTAACAAAAATGAATTAAAGGTAGCCGTCTCTAATGGATATATTAATTTAACAGAAATTAAACTTCCTGGGAAGCGAGCAATGGATGTGAAATCGCTATTAAACGGCTATACTTTTAACATCAATGCGCAAATGCTATGACCAAAAAACGTGCTTATTTCGTAAAAACATCGACAAACGCACAAGGCTTATTAACAAAAACAACAAGTTATTAACAATATGAGGTATTTCGCCCGCTATTGCTTGCATGATTGCATAATCCGTATAAATTTGTAGAACAATTAATAACTATAATCAATTTATTAATAATTAAATTTTATATCATGAACAAAACAGATTTAATCGATGCCATGGCAGAGCATGCAGGAATTACAAAAGCTGCTGCAAAAAAAGCTTTAGAATGTGCACTTATTGAAATTGAAGGAGCTTTGCAAAAAGGCAATAGAGTTTCTTTAGTAGGTTTCGGATCTTGGTCAGTTTCTAAAAGAGCTGCTAGAGAAGGAAGAAATCCTCAAACTGGTGAAACCATTAAAATAAAAGCCAAAAACGTTGTTAAGTTTAAACCTGGATCAGATTTAACTAATGCCGTAAACTAATATTTATTCTTAATATATTATCAAAAAGCCTTCCTTATCGAAGGCTTTTTTTTATTGTAATTTATAAAAGAGTTGCATTTTAAATAAATAAATACTAGTTTTAGTATCTAAACTGCATTATTATATGATTTCTATCAAACCAAAAAAAGGAGATTTGTTAATTGCAGAGCCATCAATAATTGGAGATGTTTCTTTTAACCGTTCCATTGTTTTATTGGCAGATCACTCACTAGAAGGTTCGATAGGTTTTATACTTAACAAACCTTTAAAGTACAGTATAAGTGATTTGGTACCAGAAATTGAAGTTAATTTCAAGGTTTATAATGGCGGCCCTGTAGAACAAGACAACCTTTACTTTATACATAAAGTACCAGAATTAATTCCTAACAGTATTGAAATTTCCTTAGGTATTTACTGGGGTGGCGATTTTAGTAAAGTGGCAGAACTTATAAAAAATGGAAAAATAAAAGAAAACGATATTCGCTTTTTCCTGGGGTATTCTGGTTGGGAAATTAACCAATTAAATCACGAATTAAACGCTAACTCTTGGGTTGTAACCAACAACAATTACAAAGCCTTAATTATTGAAAAAGATTACGAATCGTTTTGGAGGGAGAAAATGTTAGAATTTGGTGGCGAATATAGCATTTGGTCTAACGCTCCAGAAAACCCGAGCTATAACTAGGTCAATCTTATTTTTATATTCAATTTTTGCAATAACATTTTAGAAACCTCATTGGTAAATGTTTTTTTTCGGTATTTGGTTATGGGCTGAATACCAACCATAACATTGCTTATAAAAATTTCGTCGGCCTTTTGAAGCTCGAAAGGCGACACCGAATCTTCAACTAGCTCGTACTCTGAAATTGTTTTAATAATATCTATAAGTTGTTTTCTCATTATACCTTTTAAACAACCATCGGTAATGGGTGGTGTTTTTATAACTTGCCCTTTAACCACAAAAATATTACCATTTAATGCTTCGACAACATGTTTATTGGTGTTTAATAGCAAGCCATTGTCCAGTTTATTCTCTTTAGCATAAATACTCCCTACCACGTTAATGGCTTTATTGTTTGTTTTTAAGGTAGACAACAAGGTTGGTGCCACGTAAAAATCTTTAAACAAATCAACCTCATAGAAATCTGTTTTATGCAGGTAAAAATCCTCTGCAATAGGAATTGCTGTAATTAAAAAATCGACGGTATTATGCTCTGGCAAGTACAAACCACCTTCACGTCTTTGTACCATCAATTTCACGCGGGCAGACCCCTGCTGTATTTGGTTTGCTTTAAGTGTTTTATGAATTTCATCTTCAAGGTATTCCATCGTAAAATCCATAGGGATTTCCATTCGCATAATACGCATCGATGCCATTAATCTAAAATAATGGTCTTCCCAAAAAAGTATTTTTCCGTAGGAAATTTTTATGGTCTCAAAAAGCGCATCACCATAATTAAAACCGCGACTATGTATAGATAGATTAGAACTTGATTCTAAAATTTGTGTATTAAAGTTTACCATAAAAAAAAACACTCTTATTTTTATTAAGAGTGGCGCAAATATAATTTATTTATATGATATAGTTAGACTGAACCCAACACTTGTTTTAGGTCGGATATCTGGTTTTCCCAAAGCATTTTTGCTTCATCTATCTCATCTTCTTCTGCGAAATCGGTTATAATCAAAGAGACGTCTTTTGTAATTTCATCCACTTGAATTCTAATTTCAAAATGACTATTAATACCCTCTTCTTCATCGGCTAACCACTGAAATTTTATACGCTCTCCACTTTTTTTACTTAAAAGTTTGGCAGCCTCTTCACTATCGTCCCAAATAAAGGTAAAAAACTCTCCACGGGAGTTCACATTGTCTGCAAACCATTCGGATAACCCCGACGGTGTAGAGATATATTGATACAATAATTGTGGTGATGCCTGAATAGGAAACTCAATATTAAATTTAATTTTATCGTCCATAAGTTTAGAAAGATTTGTGGTGCTCAAGATATTAATTAAATAATGATTTTTTATGATAATTTTAAAATAAAATTTTTTGACAAAAAGTTTGCTGTAAAGCATAATGTTATATATATTTGCAGCCTTAAAATATGGCGAGGTAGCTCAGCTGGTTAGAGCGTCGGATTCATAACTCGGAGGTCGGGGGATCGTGCCCCCCTCTCGCTACAAATAGAGTACTTTAAAAAAGCTGAAGAGCAATCTTCAGCTTTTTTGTTTTACGCATTTCTTCTCATGTGCAGATCACTTTTTAAGCATGATTCCATGCTTGGTTATAGCTTTAAATCTTTAGAGTAATAGAAATTAGCCGGCAATCCGCCAGTATGCCAGAAAAGTACATTGCTGCGATTTCTTAATTTTTTAGTTTTAAGATGATCTAACATCCCGTAAAACGCACGTCCCGAATATACGGGATCTAAAATTATACCTTCAGTTTTAGCTAACTCTAATATAGCTTCCCGCTCGTTAGATGTTACCACACCGTAGCCCGCAGCATTATAATCGGCTATAAGTTTAGCGTCTTCAATAGTATATGCTCGCTTTATACCAAGTCCTTTTTGTCCTTCAAGTAATAAATCTAATACAACTTCATCTAAAGACTTAGATCCAAAAGCAGATTTATCTATACTTACAGGCATTAATTTTGCGTCTAAATCAAACAAATCAACTCCAAGTTTTAATCCCGCTTGTGTACCTCCAGAACCAGAAGCAAAAAAGATATAGTCCATTTTTAAATCTAACTCCAATAATTGGGTTTTCAATTCTCGAACAGCATCTACAAATCCTAAAGCACCAAGCGTATTAGAACCACCATATGGAACAACATACACCTTTTTGTTTTGAGCTTCCAAATTTGTTTTAACCTTATTTAAATCCTCTCCTTTCCTATTGTCTCCTGTAAAATGAATTTTTGCTCCTAACAAATGTGAAAGTAACAAATTACCGTTGTAATGCTCAGGTTCTTTACCCCCAAGTAATAAATGGCACTCTAAACCTGCTTTAGCACAGGCCGCAGCGGTTTGTCTACAATGGTTAGATTGCTGTGCTCCAGCAGTAATAATGGTATTGTAACCTTTGCTTAAAGCCTCGTGAATAAAGTATTGTAATTTACGAACTTTATTGCCTCCAGAGGCCAATCCAGAATTATCGTCTCGCTTTATAAATAAGTTGTAATCGGGATACTTTTTTGATAAATTTCCCATATGCTCCAAAGGCGTTGGAAAAAAACCTAAATCGTATTTATTATTTAGCATTTTGGCGTTTTTTTTATGAAACACCAATATAAAACTTCTTTACATCTAAATGAAATATTTTTCGACTTTACCCCAACATTTAAATTATGGCATGTGTTTAAATGCGGGTTGAAAACCAAATACATCTTTAGGTATTTCCACAGATTAATTTCCTTTTAAACGCTGCCATAAGTCTGATAACAACTTTTTTCCATCACGAGTATCTTTTGGTGCTTCTGTAAATATCACATTGCCAAAATTATCTACATCTATTTTGTACTGAAAAACGAAACTTTGAGATTGCGGCTCTAAACTAAGCAGTCCAAATCGCAAATCGTTAAAATATAGCTGGTCGTTCTTTTTTGTGATGGTAAACCAACCTTCAGAAATAGAAATCATAAGTTTTACCTTTTCGTTTTCTAACAGATTACCTAAAAGCTCATGGTTTTTCGGGTAGCTTTGAAAAGCAATAGGCTGGGTATCAAAAAACGAATAATTCCCCAATAAATAAGCATTTTCGGTTTCTACATTAGCACTCCAAAGTATGGTATTTAAAGGTGAAGGTCTGGTGTCTAACTGTAAATAGTTAATATCCTGATTTTTTAAAGCCAATTGAAATTGCGTGTAAGCCACCCCTTTTAAAATTATTGTAAGCATTAAATAAGAAGAACTTACTACCAAACCTAGGTTGTTGTAAAACCGCCGTTTTTCAGAAGTTCTTTTTTGTACCATAGCCAAAATTAAAAACACTAAAAAAGGCAAGGTATAAACGGGATCAATAACAAATATGGATTTAAAAGCTAGCCTTAAATCAAAAGGCCAAAATAATTGTGTGCCCCAAGTGGTATGCGCATCTAAAATAGGATGCGTAACAAAGGCTAAAAAAAACAACAGAAACCAACCTTTAAAATTCTTATAGGTCTCGTAACGCGATACCAACCAACCAAAAAGAGCACCAAAAAGCACAGCAAACAAAATAGAGTGCGTGAAACCACGATGGATATGAATGGCGGTAACCGTATCTGTGAAATGAGAACTAAGTATATCTAAATCTGGTATGGTTCCAGCAATAGCCCCATAAAGCATGGCTTTATTTCCAACTTTTCGTCCTAAAACAGCCTCGCCAACAGCGGCTCCTAATACTATTTGAGTAAGTGAATCCATATCGTTTGCAAAAATAAGACTTGTAAACGAAACCATTTAATAATACTTTGCTTTATCCTTTTTGTTGGGATACATTTGCTAAGTAACCTTTGTTACCCACTAGCTTTATTAAACGCACTATTTTTGTAACAGAAATAATTTAAAAATGAAAAAAACAATATACTCGATTCTACTTTTTAGTTTATTTGGACTGTACAATTTGCAAGCCCAAGACGTGGTTTTAATTTCAAAAACAGAAGTATGGTCTAAAGTGTCAAATAATAACACTTCTATTAAAATTTCTGAACAGGAATTCAAGCAAGCCAGAGCCGATTTTAGGCAAACAAACGCCATATTTTTGCCAAATATTACGGCAAGCCATACGGCCATAGCGACCACAAACCCTTTAATGGCTTTTGGCTCTAAATTAAATCAGGAAATTTTAACGCAAAACGATTTTAATCCTGCCTTATTGAATAATCCGTCGCAGATTGAAAACTACGCTACGAAATTCGAAATCCAGCAACCGCTAATTAACATCGATGGTATATATAAACGCAAAGCCGCCAAATCTAAAATGGAAGCGATGTCTTTAAAAACCGAGCGTACAGAAGATTATTTAGCCTTTGAAGTTAATAAAGCCTACATGCAATTACAATTGGCTTATAAGGCTGTTGAAGTTTTAGAAAAAGCTTTTAAAGCAGCCAATGCCAATAAAAAATTAGCAGATAATAGCTTAAAACAAGGTTTTTTACAACGGGCCGATGTCTTAAATGTTGAAGTACGGGTAACCGAGGTTCAAAACCAACTACAAGCAGCAAAAAGCAATGTGCAAAATGCTTCAAATTACTTGTCTTTCCTAATGAATGATGATACCTATGTCGTTTACAAACCATCAGATGAATTAGCGGTAGCAAGCCTAACCATAGAAGCGCAAAATATATCTGAAAACCGTGCAGACATTAAAGCTATGAAATTGGCCAGCAATGCTTTTGAAGCCATGAATAAAGCCGATAAAATGTCCTTTTTACCAACATTGAATGCCTTTGGTAGTTATGAGCTATACGACGACCAAGTTTTTCAAGGCGATGCCAATGGTTATCTGTTTGGTGCGCAATTAAGTTGGGATATTTTTAAAGGCTCAAAACGTTTTGGTAAAGCACAAAAAAGTAAGGCCGAATTTGAACAATCTAAATTAGAGTACCAACAATACGTATCGCAAAGTAATTTAGAATTAAATAAAGCCAAACGCGCTTTTATAGATGCTGAAAACAAATTAAAGTTAAACACTTTGGCTTTAGAACAATCTGAAGAATCTTTAAGAATTAGAACCAATAGGTTTAAAGAAGGTTTAGAAAAAACATCAGATTTATTAACAGCAGAAACCCAATACGCACAAAAAGAGTTAGAATATTATCAAACTATTTTTGAACATAATTATGCGCAAGCTTATTTACAATTTTTAACCAAAGAGTAACATAGAATTAAGATAAAAAATCAAGACAAAATACTCGAAAATTCGAGGCTTTAAAACCAATACAATGAAAAAATACCTATACCTATTTACACTAACTACAGCTTCATTATTTCTTACCAGTTGTGGTAGCGAAGACCAAAAAGCAGTTGATAATGGCCCAACAATTCCTGTAAAAGTCAATCAAGTACAAGCTAATGGCAACAGTCCGTTTTTATCTGTAAGCGGTAAAATTCAAGCTGCTAATAGTGCCGATTTAAGCACTAGAATGATGGGTTACGTTAATAAAGTACACGTTAATGTTGGCGATAAAGTGCGTAAAGGCCAATTATTAGTATCGATTAACAATGCCGATTTACAAGCGAAACGCGCCCAAGTAAATGCCGGAATTACCGAAGCTACCGTAGCCTTCAACAATGCTGAAAAAGATTATAAACGTTTTCAAAATTTATTCGCAGATAATAGTGCCTCGCAAAAAGAAATGGACGATATGACGGCACATTACAAAATGGCAAAAGCACGTTTAGAATCTGCCACCCAGATGAAAAACGAAGTTAACGCCCAGTTTGCTTATAGTAATATTACAGCGCCTTTTAAGGGCATTGTAACCAGTAAAAACGTTGAAGAAGGGAATATGGCAAATCCAGGAGTCCCTTTAATAAGCATAGAAACCCCAGGAGATTTTGAAGTTATGGCTATGGTGCCAGAATCGGAAATATCAGATATTAAAAAAGGTACATCGGTAGATGTTGTGGTAAAAGCCATCAATAAAACTCTAAAAGGAAAAGTTACCGAAGTGAGTACTTCTGCTAAAAACACAGGAGGACAATATCTGGTGAAAATTGATTTAGACAATACAGAAGCAAATATTCTGTCTGGTATGTTTACAACCGTTCAATTTCCTGTAGAAAGAAAAGCGAAATCTACCATGGTTTTAATTCCAACAGAAGCCCTTGTAACCAACGGTCAACTTTCTGGAGTTTATACCGTAAGCCAGAGCAACACAGCAATTTTACGTTGGTTGCGTTTAGGTAGAACTTTTGGAGATCAAGTAGAAGTATTATCGGGTTTAAATGCAGATGAAGCTTATATAGTTTCCGCTGAAGGGAAGCTTTATAATGGCGTTAAAATTTCAATTCAATAACTATAAAGCCGCGTTAAGGACCTGCCTGCCGGCAGGTAGTAGTGAAAATCCTTTTTTTGCTGCCATATATGGCAAAAAAAAGATTGTAACGGATAGCCTGTTAAAACGCCCAAAAAATAAAGATTACCTCCTTCGAGGTAAAATAAAAAGGAATCATTATGAAAGAAGGAATCGCAGGAAAAATTGCCAAAGTCTTTATGCAATCCAAATTAACAGTACTGTTAATGATTGTGTTTATGGTGGTTGGTGTTTACAGCTCATATTTAATTCCGCGTGAGGAAGAACCACAAATTGACGTGCCTATGGCCGATATATTTGTGGGCTACCCAGGCGCAAGTCCTACCGAGGTAGAATCGCGAGTAATTAAGCCTTTAGAGCAATTAATTTCGAATATTAAAGGTGTAGAATATGTGTATTCTACCTCTATGAAAGAACAAGGGATGGTAATCGTGCAGTTTTATGTGGGTGAAGACATTGAGCGCTCATTTGTAAAGCTATACAACGAAATAAGCAAGCACATGGATAAAATGCCGCAAGGTGTCACCATGCCTTTAATAAAAACGCGTGCCATTGACGATGTGCCGATGTTGGGTTTAACACTTTGGAGCGAGCACTACGACGATTACCAATTAAGCCGGATGGCGCAAGAACTGGAGTCTGAAATTAATAAGGTTAACGACGTTGCCATTACCCATAAAATTGGAGGAAGAGACCGTCAATTACGTGTAGTTTTAGATAAAAACAAACTGGCTGCTAGCGGCTTAGATTTCTTGTCGGTTTCTGAAATGATTAAAGCCAACAACAGCCAATTAAGCTCGGGAAGTTTTGATAAAAACGACACGGAATTCCTTGTAAATACTGGCAACTTTTTAGCTACTGTAACCGATGTTGAAAACTTGGTGGTTGGGGTGCAACAAAATCAACCTATTTATTTAAAGCAAGTGGCCAACATTATTGATGGTCCAGAAGTACCACAAAATTACGTGAGTCTCGGCTTCGGGAAAGGAAGCGTGAAATCTTCAGAATACAAATCAGAATACCCTGCTGTAACCATTTCTGTTGCGAAACGCAAAGGTGCAGATGCTATGCAAATAGCAGAAGTAATTATCGATAAAGTTGAGCATTTACGCGCTACTTTAATCCCAGACGATGTTCATGTAGAAATTACAAGAAACTATGGCGAAACGGCTTCTCAAAAAGTATCAGAACTATTACTGCACCTCATAGGGTCTATTATTGCGGTGACTATTGTTGTGATGTTAGCCATGGGGTGGCGCGGCGGATTGGTGGTGTTTTTATCAGTGCCAATCACCTTTGCCTTAACCCTGTTGAGTTATTATTTAATGGACTATACCTTAAACCGAATTACCCTTTTTGCTTTGGTTTTTGTTACAGGAATCGTGGTCGATGACTCGATAATTATTGCCGAAAACATGCATAGGCATTTTAAAATGAAACGCTTGCCATTTAAACAAGCTGCTTTGTATGCCATTAACGAGGTGGGTAACCCAACCATCTTAGCCACTTTTACCGTAATCGCTTCGGTATTACCTATGGCTTTTGTATCGGGTTTAATGGGGCCTTATATGGCACCCATGCCAATTGGCGCATCAATCGCCATGATTTTATCTCTGTTTGTCGCTCTAACCATTACACCTTATTTAGGTTTAATTTTCTTGAGAGAAAAAGACAAAAAGAAAACAGAAGAAAAGGAAGAAAAAGCCATAGAGCACACCCTTATCTACAAAATATACAACAAACTTGAAAGACCATTATTAGAAAACAAAGCAAAACGTTGGATGTTTTTAGGCGGAACCTTTGCCGTATTAATGGGGACTATGCTGTTGTTTTTAACCAATTCGGTAGCCGTAAAAATGTTGCCATTTGATAATAAAAATGAATTCCAAGTAGTTATCGATATGCCAGAAGGCACCACCTTAGAGCGTACTGGTGTTGTTGCTAAAGAAATTGCGCAATACTTAGCCACAAGGCCAGAAGTGGTGAGTTACCAGAATTATGTTGGTACCTCTGCGCCTATTACGTTTAACGGTTTGGTGCGTCATTACGATTTACGTGGCGGAAGCAATATGGCCGATATTCAAGTGAACTTAATTGATAAAAGTGAGCGCTCTGCACAAAGTCATGATGTCGCTAAATTATTACGTCCAGATATTCAAAAGATTGCTAAGAAGTTTGGTGCCAACGTTAAATTAGTCGAAGTCCCACCAGGACCGCCTGTACTATCTACCATAGTTGCAGAAGTTTACGGACCAGATTACGAGGAGCAAATTAGAATTGCCGATAATATTCAAGATATTTTAAAAAACACAGATGATGTGGTTGATATCGACTGGATGGTTGAAGACGACCAGATTGAATACCAATTCGAAATTAATAAAGAAAAAGCCATGTTGTACGGCGTTGCCCCGCAACAAATTGCTTACACCATGAATATGGCCTTATCTAACAGAGCCATCACGAATTTATACGATGAAAATGCCGTTAATCAAGTAGGTTTGGTTTTGGCTTTAGATGAAAAAGAGAAATCGACTATTACCGATATTTCTCAATTAAACGTAAAATCGAAGCAAGGGAACATGATCCCTATTGCAGATTTGGTGGACATCTCTCAAACTACGGCTGCAAAAAGTATTTATCGTAAAAACCAAAAACGTGTGGTTTATGTCATGGCCGATATGGCTGGAAAATTGGAAAGTCCTGCCTATGCTATTTTAGGAATGGAAGATAAATTGAAACAAATTCCATTACCAGAAGGCTACGAGCTTAATGAAATGTATTTAGGTCAACCAGATTACGAAGATAACTATACCGTAAAATGGGATGGCGAATGGCAAATTACTCTAGAAGTATTTAGAGATTTAGGTATTGCCTTTTTAGGTGCGCTTATCTTGATTTATATTTTAATTGTAGGCTGGTTTCAAAACTTTAAAGCACCAATTGTAATGATGGTTGCGGTGCCTTTGTCTTTAATCGGAATTATTTTAGGACACTGGATTATGGGTGCATTTTTTACAGCAACATCATTTATTGGAATGATTGCCTTAGCGGGAATTATGGTTAGAAACTCGGTATTGCTAATTGACTTTATCAATTTAAGAACCGCAGACGGTGTACCCCTTAAACAAGCTGCCATTGAAGCTGGCGCAGTGCGTACAACACCTATTTTATTAACAGCAGGAACAGTTGTTATTGGCGCATTTGTAATCTTGTTTGATCCCATTTTCCAAGGTTTAGCCATATCTCTAATGGGAGGTACTATTGTTTCAACGGTATTAACCTTGTTGGTTGTACCATTAGTGTATTATATGATAGAGAAGAAGAATTATAAATAATCATTTTTCCGGCAGATTTCAGAGATTCACGCAGCAAAAAAACACAATCTGCGTTATCTGTGAAATCTGCGGAAAACAAAAAATAAAGAGCATATGAAATTAGTTATAGTTACCTCAGTCGAAGCCTTTCAAAAAGATGTTTTAAAACTCTTCAAAAATGCGAATATCCACAACTTAAGCAGCTCTGATATTGATGGTTATAAAAACGGATCGTCGGTATTAATGGCTTCAAGCTGGTTTCCTGGTCAAAAATTTGGTGATGAATCACGTTTGTTTTTCTCGTTTACAGAAGATGAAAACATTGATGCATTATTTAATTTAATCAAAGAATTTAATGCAACTGTAGAGACTAAGAATGCGGTTAGAGCGGTTGTAGTTCCTATTGAGAAATTTATATAAAACAAATATTAATCTTAAAACAAATTAAAATGTTAAATACATATTTTAGAGTTATTGTTGGTTTCATGGTCTTGTTAAGTGTGGTATTAACCACTTTTGTTCACCCCAATTGGATGTGGTTTACGGTGTTTATAGGTGTGAATTTAATTCAATCGGCCTTTACAAAATGGTGCTTATTAGAAACCATTTTAATGAAACTTGGCGTTAAAAAAGGTGGCGGAAGCTGTGCTGTACCAACATCTAAAGACAGTTAAACTAAAACATATTTTATTACATTAATGTCCGATAAAAGACATAATACCGCTTCGCTTTTAGACATTAGAACCAAGACTAGATTCTAACTAACTGATTGGCAGAAGTGAATTGAATAATAAAACATCTCATCGCACTCTTTATAATTGTTTTATATAAACAAGGTATCATTTTAAAAGACGCGTCAAGTTCTTTATTTAAAAGCGATTAATGATTATAAAACATTTTTAGTCGGACACTAATGATTGTATTAGTTATTATCATTCTTTATGATGAATAAAAAAGCTAAGCATTTCTTTAAAAAAATGCTTAGCTTTTTTTAGTTCATAGTTAAAACTGACACTCATAAGACCTCACAGGTTTTTGAAACCGGTGAAGTCTATAAAAAAACTGAGCTTTTTCAAGCCGAAGTAAACTAAAAGATGCGTGCTTAATTCTCTACTAAACTAAACGCCCCTTTAGCTAGAAATTTAGTGTTTTCAGAAAAATTATCAATATTCTCTATTTTCGAAAAACCTTCATAGCTCGCTATTACCTTAACTTTCTCTTGACTAAAATAGTAGGTATCGCCTTCTTTCTTATTCAGAACTAAAACATAAGACGTGCCATCGACTTCAATAACAGATTCGCTTGGTAGCGCTTTCGCGGAATTTGATGCTGTTACTATTACCGCTTCTACAAACATGCCTGTTAAAAAGTTGTGATTGGCTTCATCATTAATATGTGCATGCACCGTAATGGTTCTGTTGTCCATAATAGTGGTGCCCACTAAATACACTGTAGCTTTAAATGCTTCTGTGGAAACCTCAGGGATTTTAAAAGTAATCTCTTGCCCCTTTTTTACTTTCATAATATCTTTTTCAAAAACCGAAAGCTCCAAATGGATATGCTTATTATCTATAATTTCTAAAATCTCGGTTGCTGGCGACACATACGCTCCTTTTGTAACATTTATTTTTGTAACACTACCAGAAACAGGTGCATACATATTAACGACCGAACTGATTATTCCGGCCCTTACTTGTGATGGGGAAATATTCAACATTCGTAATTGTTTTTCCAATCCCGTATGTCTTGCTAAAGCACTTTTATAATCACTCTCTGCTTTAAGAAAACTTTTCTGAGAGGTTATGTTTTCAGCTTTCATGGTTGTTTGTCTGTCGTATTCCGATTTTAAATACGTAAGCTGTCCATTAACCTCCATATACTGCTGTTGCATACTAATAAACTCAGGGTTTTCTATGCTTAATAATACCTGTCCTTTACGCACTTTATCACCCACAAGTAATGGTGCTGTTTTAATATAACCACCCATGGTAGCACTTACTACTGCCCTATTTGCTGGTGGTACATCAATCATTCCGTTTACATTCACAAGGGTTGGAAACGACTTTTCTTCAAGCTGAGCTAAACTCATGTTACTTTGTTGAAATTGCGCTTGTGTGACTTGAATATGTTCATTTTCCGTAGCCCTATCGTCAGACTCGTTTTCTGTAGATTGACTGCTTTTTTCGCCACAACTAAAAAGGGTAAAGATCAAGCTTAAAAGGACTGTTTTATATAGAATATTCTTCATGATTGTTTTTTTATAAGGTTAGGTAATTTATAGCAATAACGGTTTGATTGTATGCACTTAACTCCTCCAGATAACCTAATTTTATCTGGTAAGCACTTTCTAAACTTTGAATGTATTGATAAAAATCAATTTCACCGTTTTCAAAACTGCTATGTGCGGTTTTTAAAATTTCTTCAGAAAGTGTATCACCTTCATTTTCATAATAATACAAAGCCTCTTGAAGCTGAGACAAAGCCAACTTAAGCGCATTAAACTTGGCGTTAATCTGAATCTCGTAGTCTTTAGATTCTGATACAGCAACCTGTTCAGCTATTTTAGAAGCTTTAATTTTAGAGGCTTGTCCGCTAAAAAACAAGGGTATTTTTAAACCCAATTGGTAGCCGTACAAATGGCCTTTTAATTCTGAATTGGACCCCTGAAAATAATTAAGGCTAATGTCTGGCAGCAATTGTTGTTTTTCAAAACGACGTTCGGCTTGCAACAAGGCAATTCTATTTTGATAAAATGCCGTTTCTGCACTGCCGTTAATTTCTAAAGTCTGTAGTGGCACTTTTAATGAAGGCTGGGAGGCAATAACCAGTGCTTCATCTGCTTGAACAACTTTTATAACATTTGCATAAGCGGCTGTAACCTCTTTTTGTGCTTGCAAATAATTTAGATTAATTTGTTTCTGCTTAGAGGCTGCGGTAATCTTCTCTAAATAATTGGTTTCACCCAATTCAAAACGTCTAGCTGCAATTTGAGAAAAGTTAGTATATAAACTGTCTAGCGTTTTATAGACTTGTTCTTTTTCTCTAGCAATTTGATAGTTGTAATAAGCCGCAGTTACCTCTCGTTTTATGGCTTTTTCTTCAATATCATAACGACTTGATGTGATATTATAACGCGCTTTATTCATCTTCTTTTCTGAAAAATAAACCGTTGGGAATTTAAAGTCTTGCTGAATCCCGAAAATTTGAAGCGGTTCATTATTCACCGCTAAATTATTTTCATCAAACTCATAATACACTTGCGTTTTATCGAAACTAAAAGCCGAATTAATTAAAGCATCAAATTGTTGTGTTTCCAGTCGGTTTGCTTGTAATCCCGCATTATTCTCTATAGCTAAAGGTATTAAATCGTCTAAAGTTTGAGGGTTTTGCTGCGCCATTGCCGGTATTGAAAGTAATAAGGCTACGACACTTAGACCCACCATATTATTTTTATTCGTGCGTTTTTTATCTTCTTTAGGCGTATTAAAATGGGCGTATAACACCGGCAATACCACTAAAGTTAATAATGTAGCCGTAAACACGCCACCAATTACCACCGTTGCTAAAGGGCGTTGCACCTCTGCCCCAACATTGGTTGAAACCGCCATAGGCAATAAGCCCAGTGCTGTGGACGATGCTGTTAATAATACAGCGCGTAATCTATCTTTTGTACCTTGTTTTATTAGGGCGTCCATACTTTTAAATCCTTGAGTTTTTAGTTCTTTAAAATGTTCAATTAAAACGATTCCATTAAGCACAGCGACACCAAAAAGGGCAATAAAGCCAACACCTGCCGAGATACTAAAAGGCATATCTCGAAGCCATAACAATATGATACCACCTACGGCCGCTAGTGGAATTGCCGAGTACACAATAAGCGCTTCTTTAACCGATTTAAGCGCAAAATACAGTAGCACAAATATTAAAATAAGCGCTACAGGAACAGCAATCATTAATCTTGCTTTGGCACTTTGTAAATTTTCAAACTGGCCGCCGTAAGTAATGGTATAGCCTACAGGTAGTTTTATATTGTCGTTTATTAAGGCTTGCACATCGTCTGCAACCGACTGTAAATCGCGGTTACGCACGTTTATACCTACTACAATTCGCCGTCTGGTATCATCGCGAGAAATTTGTGCAGCTCCAGTTTTAAAACTAATATCTGCTAATTCACTTAAGGGTATTTTTCCGCCGGAAGGCAAATCGATATACAAGTTTTTTAAATCCTCAATACCTTGACGTTTTTCTTGTTCTAGTCTTACAACCAAATCAAAACGTTTTTCGCCTTCAAAAACACTTCCTGCGGTTTTTCCAGCAAATCCCATAGACACCATATCATTCAGGTCTTGAATGTTAAGTCCGTATCTCGCAATTTTAGAACGGTTGTATTGTACGCTCATTTCTGGTAATCCTGCAATTTTTTCAACAGATATATCTGCAGCACCTGCAACACCTTGTATTAGCTCACCTATTTCACTTCCTTTTTGAGCTAAAATTTCTAAATCGTCACCAAAAATCTTAATGGCTATATCGGCACGAACACCAGTAATAAGCTCGTTAAAACGCATTTCGATAGGCTGTGTAAATTCGACTTCCATACCGGGAATAATGGCCAATGCTTCTTTAAACTTATCGGCCAGTTCATCTTTTGAAGCTGCCGATGTCCATTCGCCTTTAGGATTTAACACAATAATAACATCGCTCTCTTCCATAGACATCGGGTCTGTTGGCACCTCGGCAGCACCAATACGGGTAACCACTTGATTAACTTCGGGAAACTCTAAAAGTATCTTTTCAATTTGGGTGGTTATTTCTACCGTATTACGCAGTGAGGTTCCTGTTTTTAATACGGGTTGAATTACAAAATCGCCTTCATCCAGAGTGGGCACAAATTCACCTCCCATAGTTGAGTATAAATACACCGAAAACCCTAATAATACAATCGCAATACTTAACACTAACTTTTTACTACGCAATGCCCAATCGATAACCGGATCGTACCATCTAGTAACCCATTTCATTATCCTAACAGCGATGTTTTTATCTGTGGCCTTAGAAGGTTTTAAAACCAAAGATGCGACCACCGGAACATAAGTAAAACAAAGTATCATGGCGCCAATAAGTGCAAAACTAAAGGTGAGTGCCATAGGTTTAAACATTTTACCTTCTACGCCGCTTAGTGATAAAATGGGAATAAACACAATAAGAATAACAAGTTGCCCGAAGATGGCAGAATTCATCATTTTTGAGGTCCCCGAAAAGGTGATCTTATCTTTTAAACTTTGTCTTTCAATTTTAGGTAATGCGTTAATAGTTAATTTTTGCTTTGTAATTTTAAAAGCCACAAACTCTACAATAATAACGGCTCCATCAATGATAATACCAAAATCTATAGCCCCCAAGCTCATTAAATTGGCATCGACGCCAAATAGGTACATTAAGGACAATGCAAAAAGCAAACACAAAGGAATAATGGAAGCCACTACAAGGCCAGAACGCCAATTACCTAGCAGCAATACCACTACAAAAATCACGATTAAACAGCCTAAAACCAAATTTTCGGTGACGGTATAAGTGGTTTTATTTATAAGCTCACTTCTATCCAGAAAAGCATTAATAAAAACACCTTCTGGTAGAGATTTTGATATCTCATCAACACGTATTTTAACGGCATCGATTACTTTTTTGGAGTTGGCATCTTTAAGCATCATAACTTGCCCGAGAACCTTTTCGCCTTCACCGTTACCCGTAATCGCGCCAAAGCGTGTAGCCCTACCAAAACCCACTTGTGCGACATCTTTTATGTAAATTGGCATGCCGTTGGTGTTTTTTACCACAATATTTTTAATATCGTCTAGAGACGTGATTAGACCTTCGCCACGAATAAAATAGGCTTGATTTACTTTTTCAATATAACCGCCACCAGAAACACTGTTATTCATTTCTAAAGCCGTAAAAATCTCACGGGCAGAAATATTCATCGCGTTTAATTTTTCGGTATTGATGGCGACTTCGTATTGTTTTAAAAAGCCACCCCAAGTATTCACCTCAACAACGCCAGGAATACCAGAAAGCTGTCGTTTAACCACCCAATCTTGAATGGTACGCAAATCTTCAACTGTGTATTGGTCTTTAAACTCTGGCTTTACATCTAGAATGTATTGGTATATTTCGCCGAGCCCTGTGGTAATAGGGCCCATTTCTGGAGAGCCAAAACCTTCTGGGATTTTTTCGGCAGCCGATTTAATTTTTTCAGCAATAAGTTGTCGGGGGAGATAACTTCCCATATCGTCTTCAAAAACGATGGTGACCACCGATAATCCAAACTTTGAAATGGAACGAATCTCGATAACACCCGGCAAGTTCGCCATTTCTAACTCCACAGGATAGGTAATAAATTGCTCCATATCTTCGGTGGAAAGATTACGAGAAGTGGTAATAACCTGAACCTGATTGTTGGTAATATCTGGTACAGCACCAATAGGGATTTGCGATAAAGAATAGATCCCAAAACCTATAATAAAAGTGGTGAATAGAAGAACAATAATTTTGTTCTTTAAACTAAAATTTATAATATACGATAGCATTTTTTTGTAAATAATCAAGGTTAAAGTGCCCAAACCACCATGATGTGATTAAGGAACAAAAAAGAATAAATCTGCGATTATTTATGAAAGCCGAGGCGGCTGAAAAAGGTTATCTGAATGCCATGAAGAAGATGGTGGCTGATAATAAAAATGATGTTTTCTAAATTCTGAAAACTCTAGAGTTCTGAATCCGTTTTTATTGGTAAACTGAAAAAAATAAGTCATAGAAGCCACATGAGTTTGCTGCTTAAAAGGAAGCTTTTCGTGGTCTTCTTTTTCCTCTTGATGATTTTTGTCATGTTCTGCTTTTAACTCGCCATAATGCTTAGAAATAAACATGAAAAGATTGTCGCCATGTGCTTCATTATGGAATTTAGCGTGTTCAATAAACTCGTCAATTTGAGACAAATCATTAAGGTTTATACCAAAACTTTGAATTAGTATAATGAAGGATAAGGCTATGGAACTAAATTTAAACACTATACAAATATAAGGATTTTAATAGTTTGAAATACATTATTTTTTTTATACCCTATGATGATTAGTTTCTTAACCTGAAATGCTCATGAATTTAAGGTAATGAACGTTTGGTTTTACTCGTTTAAAAAGCTGCATTACTGTAAAGTTAAATAAAAAAACAGAAAGCGGTTTAATTTAAAAGACTACTTTCTGTTTTTAAAGGTGTTAGTGAACTTCAATCACTTTTTTAGAAGCTTGTTTGTGGTCAACTGCTTCTAATTTAGACAACTTAATTTTTAAAATCCCATTCTTATAAGACGCTTTAACATCTTGATCTAAATCTACCGAAACTGGCAGAGCCATAGACCTTTTAAAAGTAGTATAATTAAACTCTTTACGAGAAAAATTATCGTCGTTATTCCCTTCTTCTTGTTCTTTTTCGCCAGAAACATGAAGCACATCGTCTTCAATAGTTACTTCAAAATCCTTTTTATCGAATCCGGGTGCCGCAAATTCAATTTTAAAATTGTTTTTGCGCTCTTCAATGTTCATTGCTGGCATGTGGCTATCGGGGTCAATAAAATCTTCAAATCTGGTAAGGCTGTCTAAACCAGTGTTGAAAAACATAGCATTCCAAGGTGTTAAAAAGTTACTTGCCCATGGGGATAACGTTTGGCCTTCAAATAATTTTCTCTTTCTTGGATTTAATAATGCTGACATAATGATACAACTTTTAGGTTAAACTGATATCTTGTGTTGTAGTCGTAATGTACAAACAGAACAGAAGCCATACAATGATACAAATCAGTCAGTTAACCAACTTAATCACACTGTAGAAACAGTTAATTCATGACAACACTTTCGATGTATTGGAAAAATCGAAAAAGCTTAAATTTTTCAAGATTAAGAATAGAATATTCCATGAAAAAGCTTAAATTTGTCAAAAAATGACAAGTCTCATGAAAACCACATTTGGAGAATACATCCGACTTTTACGAAACAAAAACAAATTGACTTTAACTCAACTTGCGGCTAAATTGAATTTGGACTCTGCAAATTTATGCAAAATTGAGAATGGAAAACGAGATTTTGATGAAAAACGCTTGCCAAAACTTGCGAAAATCTTCAAACTCAATCTTACAGATTTGCGAAATGAATATATTACCGATAAAATTGGAAAACATATTTATGAAACAAATTGCACAAAACAACTTTTGCAAGTTGCTGAACAAAAAGCAGAATACAGAAGAACACTTAACAAAACCCTTCAAACACAATAAAAATATGGATGTAGTATCATTTTTCGCAGGAGCAGGTGGTCTGGATTTAGGATTTCAAAAAGCAGGATTTAATGTGGTTTGGGCAAATGAATATGATAAAGACATTTGGGAAACCTACGAGAAAAATCATAAAAAAACCATTCTTGACAAACGAAGTATTGTAAACATTGAATCGCACGAAGTACCAGAATGTGACGGAATTATTGGTGGACCACCCTGCCAAAGTTGGAGTGAAGCGGGTTCGTTACGTGGAATAAATGACAAACGTGGTCAATTGTTTTTTGATTTTATTAGAATCTTAGAAGCAAAGCAACCAAAGTTCTTTCTTGCTGAAAATGTAAGTGGTATGCTGTTAGACAGACACAGTGAAGCTCTAAAAAACATTAAACAATTATTTAAAAATGCTGGTTATAAATTATCTTTCAAATTGCTCAACGCATCAGATTTTAACGTTCCGCAAGACCGAAAACGAGTTTTTTTCGTTGGCATTCGAAAAGACCTTGATTTCAAATTTGAGTTTCCCAAACCATTCAAAGAAAAAATAACTCTCAAGGAAAAAATTGCTGATTTACAAAATTTAGTTGTGCCTGCAAAAGAAGGCAACAAAACCAATAAGGAAAATTGCAAAGTTCCAAATCACGAATATATGATTGGTGGATTTTCATCTATGTTTATGTCTAGAAACAGAGTAAGAAGTTGGGACGAGCAATCTTATACAATTCAAGCGGGCGGACGACACGCACCAATTCATCCACAAGCACCAAAAATGAAATTTATAGAACAAAACAAACGTATTTTTGTTCCCGGAAAAGAAAAATTATATCGTAGGTTGAGCGTCAGAGAATGTGCGAGAATCCAAACTTTTCCAAATGATTTCATCTTTTATTATAAACATATAGCAGCTGGATATAAAATGATAGGAAACGCAGTTCCTGTCAATCTTGCAAAACATATTGCCATTAGTATAAAATCGCAGATTGAGAATGCGGAAAAGAAACAAAAATCAGTTTCACAAAATAAAATGGAATTAGAAAATACACTTTAATACAATATGGCAAGTCAAACAGTAAACGGTAAAGCTTTTGAATATGCGTTGCTTACAGAGTTTTATGAACGTTTAAAAAACTTAACAAGCGTTTCTATAACAAAAAATGAACCGTACAAAACAGCGAAAGGATTTTTTGATGAATTTAGAGAAAATGAGCAAGACACTTTTAGGATAACTGCAAGTGCTTCAATCAATTTTCTTATTGATATTGAACCAAGATTGTCAAATAAAATTAGTAAAGATGATATTTTAGTTTTGGAATTAGTTAGCGATAAAGCTGGACAAACAGGAGATGTTCGTGACGTTCTAATAATTCGCTCATTACAAAATTGGGAGATTGGAATTTCTGCAAAGAATAATCACAGAGCGGTTAAGCATTCAAGATTATCGCAAAGAATAAATTTTGGTGAGAAATGGCTTGGTGTTTCTTGTTCGCAAAATTATTTTCAAGAAATTAAACCAGTTTTTGATATGTTAACTAATTTAAGAGCTAAAGACAAATCAACGAAATGGACTTCGATTAAGAATATGCACCAAATAGTGTATGTTCCAGTTTTAAATGCTTTCAAGAAAGAATTACTTCGTCTGGATAAAGAAAACCCAAACTTAGTAGCAGAAAATTTAGTACAATATTTAATTGGTAATCGTGATTTTTACAAAGTCATTAAAGGAAAGAAGAAGGTTGAAATTCAGGCATATAATTTACACGGAACTCTAAATTTACCATTTGAAAAAGTAAAACCAAAAGCAAAGATTCCTAAATTGAAATTGCCGACCAGATTAATAGAAATTGTTTATCAAGAGAACTCGACAACAACGTTACTGGTATCTTTAAACGAAGGTTGGCAAATTTCTTTTAGAATTCATAATGCAAGTTCGAGAGTTGAGCCATCTTTGAAATTTGACATAAATTTAGTTAGTGCACCACATACTTTGTTTACGAATCATATTTTTGTTAATAGATAGCTTAAAGACATTCATATTTGCAATTCTTTCGATAGCAAACCCTTTACCAAAACATGAAAAAAACTTGTCTTTACTCATGCTAAATGACAACAGAAAGCGAAAAAAACAGTAGTTTAATAGCTTTAAAAAAGAAGGTAAGTAAATATATTTATTAAAAAAACTATAGGTAGCTGATTAAAAATCTATCATTAGATACAAATCAGTCAGTTAACCAACTTAATCACACTGTAGAAACAGTTAATTCATGACAACACTTTCGATGTATTGGAAAAATCGAAATTTAAAATTAGCGATTTCTGTTTTAAAATTAAACACTTGTAGTTCTAAGGCATCATGCTCTTGAATAAAAAAATTGTCGCAAGCCACATCGTCGCATTCAATTTTGTTGCTAATTTGATTCGCGTGCTGTTGCAAAGCGCTTAGCAGAGCTGTGCAGGTTGTATCTAAAGTCGCAATTTCCCGTTTAAAAATAACAAGCCTTTCGTATAAATCAAGAACTTGAGGCTTATAAATGGATTTTTTTAACAAGGTTTTGTAAAAATCTAAATCAATCTTAATATTTTCAAGATTTACAATATCCAGTGAGGTGGCATATTTAAGCGCTTCGATAGATTTTGTGCTATTAAAGCTTTTGTAAGTGAGTTTTGATTTCATTTTGTTTTAAATTTCGAAGCAGATTATAGCCTTAGTTTTTCGACGCTATTAAGTTTTGGTATTTTAACATGCCAACCATAGGTGTTCTCGATTTTAACTCTAAAAGCATCTAAAGCAGTAGGTTCGCCATGAATTAAGAACACCGTTTCTGGAATGTTTTTAATACTACTCATCCAGTGTATTAAATCGTTTTGATCGCCATGAGCTGAAAGGCTTCCTACACATTTAATAGTCGCTTTTACAGGGTAATATTTCCCGAAAAAGCGTATTTCGTGTGCACCTTCTTGTAATAACCGGCCTCTGGTACCTTCAGCTTGATAACCCACCAATAAAACGGTTGTAGACGGCTCATCTATCAGTTGCTGTAAATAAGTTAGTACACGGCCGCCAGTAACCATACCACTACCTGCGATAATTATTTTTGAGCGGTTATCATCTATAGTTTCCCAGGTTTCTTTATACGATTGAATAATATTAATATGATTACACATGGCATCATACTCTTCAGTAGATAATTTGTGCCACTTCGGGAAGCGTTTAAAAACGTCTAAAACGTTATTTCCCATAGGGCTATCTACAAAAATAGGAATATCAGGAATTTTGTTGGCTTTGTAGAGTTTCCAGAGCACATACATGAGTGTTTGTAAGCGTTCTACAGCAAAACTTGGAATGATTAAATTTCCTTTCTTATGAATGGTGTCCTTTATTAACGCCGCCAAAGTCTCCTCAATATTTTCTTTGGGATGTAATTTATTACCATAGGTACTTTCTATAAAAAGGAAATCTGCCCATTCTGGAGACTTGGGATCATCTAACAAATAGTCGTTAGGTCTACCAATATCGCCAGAAAACACAAAGCGTTTCCCTTGAATATCCAATTCTACAAACGTGGCACCAATAATATGCCCATTATATTGAAAACGATACGATATGTTTTCAGATAACTTTATCCATTTGTCTGGCATTTCAACTTGGAATAAGCTTATCGTTTTTTCTGCTTCAAGTGTTGTGTAAAACGGCAGTGCGGGTTCGTGTTTTGTGTATTTTTCTTTATTTGCTTTTTCAGCCTCTTCTTCATGTATTTTAGCACTATCTTTTAGTATAATTTCTGCAATAGCCAAAGTAGGTGCTGTGCCTATAATTCTTCCGGTAAACCCTTGCTTTAATAATCGCGGCAAATACCCTACATGATCTAAATGCCCATGGGTTAGAATAACGACATCTATAGCAGGAACATCAACTTCCAAATCTTCCCAATTTAGTTCTCTTAAGTCTTTTAAACCTTGAAACATACCGCAATCAATCAATATGTTTTTTTCTGGAGTTTCCAGAAGAAATTTAGATCCGGTTACTACCCCAGAGGCTCCTAAGAAGTGTACTTTAACAAATGTATCCATAGCTTTTAATGATTACACAATATTTTTATTTCTTTTAATATTCTTTGTTTTCGAGTTTCTGAAATGCCTAAATGATCTAAATAAAAATCGTCGCCAATTAAGGCTCTACACAACACCACATCTCTACTTAATAAAAATTGTTTCTCCCTATTGGTTAACAATGTAGATACTGTAATAGGGTACAATCCTAAACGATCAATGCGGTCTTTTAAACCATTGTTTTTTGGGTAATCCCAACTTAATAAATACAGTTTAACACATTTGCCGTATTGTAAAGCATCATTTGTAAAACGTGTATTGGTCACCACCCAGCCAGCTGTAAGCTTAGATTTGTTTTTTGAGCTACCATTCCAATGTTCCTTTACATCAAGGTAACGAGAATTTATGTAAAGCGGAATTTTAACGTTACAATTAAGCCCCTCTTGGCTATGAAATTTACATTCTATAATTGTAGTTTCACCGTTTTTATGAGCTAAAACATCAATCTCATGTCTTACACATTTACCTTGTAGAATCTTACCAACTTTGGTCTCGTATCCAGAGTACTTTAGCACATCGGCTATAAAACGTTCAAAAGGAAAACCCGTGGGGCCCAACTCATAAATAGCTTTTTTTAGCTTATATCTTGAAGCAAAATAGCTCTTCTCTTTTTTTAATAAAGCAAAAGCCCTATTATAAATTTCTTTTGTTGAAATGCCTTGATATAATTCATCCCTAACCCTATCTACAATTTGGTTTACAGTATGCTCGTCTGCACCACTACGCTTTAATGAGTCCTTTAATTTTTCTATTGAAAACTTTACTTTTTCACCCGAAGTTTTAATAATGTCAATTGTGCTTGTATCCATATTTAGTATTTAAAATTCAAGGTAACAAAAGCGATTATATAGCTAATACCAATTTAGTTTTGAAATGTCGTATTATTAATTTGAATTATTTTTTGTCCAGATGAGATAGAAAATCAAAGCATAGCCTGAGTTATGGTTTTATTTTATACCGAAATATGGGCAAAAAAGAACTGCGAAGCACATCACGAACACCTATTTATAAAATAGAAAGATGTGAGTAAACGAATTCTATGCGGCATAACATGGCTAATTTGGTATTAAACCCATCTAAATAAGATGTTATTAAATTTAAGAATAAGATACCTAATAATTAAATTACTCTGGTATCACTAAAAACGGTACAATAGGCTCGTAACCTATCTTTTTTATTAAAGGATCTTTTATAATTCTTTCAATAAGACTTAACTTAAAGTTTACAAGCACCAACATATCTATGCCCTTCTCTAGGATAAACTCATTAATCTTTTCTGATTTATTATCTAGTTTAGGTATCCAGTGTAAACTGTAATCGTAGTCAGCTAAATGATTTCTTAAGTTTTTTTGGTTTTGTTGTTGCGTATCGTTTAGTTCTTCATTTTTATGTATGTGCACTACGGCTATTTTAGAATGGTGTAAATCTACCAATTTCTTTAACGGTTCTATTTCTAATGCACTATGGCTACGGTTGTAGTCTGTTAAAAAACCAATTTGTTTTGGGATAATAAAATTAGGCTTTTCTGGAACTACTAAAACAGGGCGTTTTATAAGACCATTAATGAGACGCATGGTATTACCGCCCACAAAAAACTCTTTTGCCCCCGTTGCACCTTTTGCTCCCATTAAGACAAAGTCAATATGATGAGTTTCTATAGCATTGTCTACTGCTTTATTCAAATTGTTAATACTTAAAATAGTATGAAAATTATGATTAGGATTTGCGTGCTCTTTTTCTGCAGAGGCCTTTAAATCTAATAATAATCTCTTAGCGTCTTCTTGCATTTTTTTTAAAACTTCAGAAGAATACTTAGACCGCATAGCGGCATTAATATCAATGGAGTTCAGAAAATAAAAATTACATTTTTCTTTGGCGTATAATTTTAAAGTATAAGCCGTGGCCGTCCAGGCATTCGCAGAAAAATCTGTAGTAAGTAAGATATTGTATTCCATAATTTTAAATATTTGAAGGTATTACTAAAAAGGGTAGATTTAAATGAAATCCTATTTGGTTGATAGTCGATTTAAAGAACAGATTTTCGAAAAAAGAATGTTTATTATTTATCATAATTAACATATTAATACGTGTTTTTAATTGAAAATCGGTTATCGCATGGGGTACACTTTGATTACTCACATTATGAAATAAATGAGTTTGGTCTTTAAGATATTTTTTTAATGTTGCTTTGTTGCTTTGTTGTTTTTCAGTTAAATCGTACCCATAAGACACATGTAAAATATTAAGATTAGCGATAAAAAGTGAAGTAATATTTGTTATGGGTTTGATGTGATTATCGTTATAATCAATCTCATAATCTGTAGGGAAAAGAACCTCTTTAAGCGGTTCAAAGTCAAAATCATCTGGTATAGCGAGTATCGGGCATTTAATGTTTTTAAACATGTGTACCGTATTAGATCCAAATAAAACCTCTTTAGCACCAGTAGCCCCTTTGGTTCCCATAACAATATAATCGATGTTCTTTTCTTTAACAATGTCCTTTACTTCTGGAATAAGCATATTAAAAACCGCCATCGTTTCAATGGTATGATTTGGATTTTTAAATTCTTGATTCATTTTAAGTTCGAACTCTTCTAACTGTCTTACCGAAGTGTCTCGTGCTGAATAACCTAAGTCGAATTGTTCTGGACTAACCAAAACATATTCTGTGTGATACACGATAGGTGTGTAAGTATTTAACAAATAAAATGTACAGGTATCATCTTTAAAAAGCTGCAAAGCGTAAGCAATGGCGTTCCAAGAGTTTTGAGAAAAATCGGTTGGGAGAAGTATTTTTTTCATGATAATTTGGTTTTGTTGTATATTAATTCCGTCTCATATTTTGTAAGGCTAAAAACGGAATATCCAGATTTAAACTTAACTCGTCTATGGTTGATTGAAATAAAATATTCTCTAAAATGGAATACCTTGTATTGACCATAACTAAAATATCTGTATTATTTTCCTTGATATGTTTGTACACTGCATTAATAACATGTTTACTGTTATCTATTTTAAAATTTATGGTGTTTTTACCCAATTCATTTTCAATAAATTTCCTGTTATCTTCTTGTCGTAATGACAACCTATTGCTTTTTGAGACGTAAAGCATATCAATAGTCGCCCTATAAGGCGCCGCTATTTCGCAAAGCAGTTTAAGCTCGCGACGTTTATAGGGAATCATATAATCTGTGGTAAAAAGAATATGTTTTGGTTGCGTATATTTATAACCCTGAGGGATGGCTAAAACAGGACATTGAACGTATTTTAAGACCTGTAAGGTGTTGCTGCCAAATGTTAATTTTCTGTCGTCTGTTTTACCACGTGTTCCCATTAGAATGAGATCTATATTTTCATCATCTACAATTTTATTGGCCTCATCAACCAATAAATTGTTTGCTGATATGATGTGGTAAGAATGTCTTGGATTACTAAAAATACTTTTGGTATTCGCAACAATATCTTTTAATTTTTCTTCGGATGTTTTGCCTATAGCCGCCGCAACATCATCAATATTTTCTTGTGTTAAGGAAACCTCGTCTGCATAAACCTCATCTTGATAAGCATGTAAAAAATAAAACTCGCAAATCTCGTATTTAAACAAATCGACAGCATAATTTTTCGCGTTTTGGGCATTGTCTGAAAAATCAGTTGGAATAAGTATTTTTCTCATGGTTAGGATAAATTTATCACTAAAGTTAAGCAAAAAATTCTGCTGGTGCAATGATAAATATCAGCTAAGGGGTCTTCTGATTGTAAGTGCTTTTTTAAACATGAGCTCTCCCCTATAAATTTAGTCATTTATAGTCTAGATGCAGTTATAATTTAATGATACTGTTAATTAAGTAGAAACACGAGATTTTAGCTTATAAAAACGCACTTAAAGACTGTAAATTACTCGATACGCATCTTTTAAAAGTATGGTGTAGCTACCCCGACCTACACAAAAACACCTCGAATACCAAATTAACCATACGATATTTCAAAATTAAATTGGTATAATAATTTTTAGTAACAAATTATTAGAGGTGTGATTATGTCAAAACCAAATGGCTATCTAAACGAGCACGATATTAAAATAACATAATAACGTAGGAAACGTAGCCCATATGTGTTAGTATAAATCTTCTGGCTTGATATTATTAATATAGATATTTAAATTTTGTATAAATACTGTAGCTGTTCCAAAGGTTAATACTTCTTCTGCTTTTAATAGTACCTTGTTATTTTGCCCCATCAATCTAACCTTTACCGTACCTAAATCTCGTTCTAAAATCATGTACTCTGGTTTTCCTTTAATGCCATTGGCATTAAGTAAAACGCCACCTTCCTTAAGCTTACCATCGTCAAAAACGGCTTTATACTCTGCTTTTCCTTCCTTGTTGTATCTTACGACCTCACCGTGTAAATTCCTGCCTTTTAAACGATAACTAAAGCGTTTATTATTGGTATCACCATAATATGCAATCCCTTTAACTTGTGTTCCATTTTCGTAAAAAGCTAGGCGTTTGCCTTTATCGTCAGAATAAATACTTTGCACCAATTCGCCATTAGCAAAGGTTTGGTTCGTTTCTACCCCGTTAAACGTAAGTTGAACGATACGCGTGCCATCCATTGGCTTATCCGCTTTATAAGACATCTCGCTTAGCAACTTACCGTTTTTATCGTAGTAAGAAGCAAGCCCCTCTAATAGCCCGTTTTTATAAGTTTCTTTTTTTAATATATTGCCACTATAATCGTAGTAAGTAAAAAGCCCATCGGCTTTATCTTCAACAAAATTACCTGATTCTAAAACGTTATGGTTATAATCATATTTTTTATAAGCCCCATGACGCACACCTTTGGCTATGGTATATTTTGTTCTAATTTGTGGATCGTAAATTTGGCCCTCCCAAGGTTTGCCATCTTTATAGATAGCCTCTGCTATAAGCTCACCGTTTCTGGTATAAAACTTTGCGCAACAAGTAATGTCAATATCTTCAACCAAGACAGGATTAATCTCTCCATATTTACTTTGAATACCATAATCATAGCGCTTTAAGCTTAATTGCTTACCATTTTTAAAAACGGCTTTGCTTTTTAATTGGTCACTATTTCTAAAGAAAACAAACAATTTACCATCTTTTGCTTTGTAATCATATTCTCCTATTTTCTCACCTTGTTTGTTGTAAAAGGTACCCAATGTTTCAGTATAACCCGAGAATTTTATGTCACTTTGCATAACCCCATTGCTGTAGAAACGCTGTTCTCTGTTCTTTTTGAAACTATCGGGTTCAGTTAACTCAATGGTTTTAAATTTCTTTGTAACATTTTCAGCGACACGACGTGAGTAGTAACTGGTAATACTAACCCTGTACCCGTTACTATACAATTCTTCACTTCGAATATCCCCTTCTCTATCAATAAAATAACGATAACCATCTGTGGGTTTTTGATACCCGTTGTCGTCTTTTAAAATTAAACGCCCCAATTCCTCCCCATTTTTGTTGTAATAAATTTCGAGGTCTGAGGTTTTTCTGCTAAAAATCAGATTGGTATCTTGATAGTAATTCAACTCCTTAACCAGTTTACCGTCTTTATAGGTTTTGCTTCCGTTACCTATAATTTCTGTTCCTTCAACTGGATTCCAATTATTGTAAACCATTCTTGCAATCTCCTGACCTGCTTCATTGTAACTTATTTGTAACTCTTTTTTACCATCGGTATAAATTGTTTTAGATTTTAAGTTTTGATTCTCGTAAAATTGTTCGTCTTTTTTTAATTTCGAATTACTGTACTCACGGATTGAACGTATCAATTCTGTTTTGTCTTTATTATAATTGGAAAAAAACGTGATTTTACGACCATTAGCGGCTCTTAAAACATCATTTTTTAAACTGTACTCAATTTTACCTATTTTTTTCCCATCTGGACTAAAATAGGTTTTAGACAGTTCGTTTTCCATATTAAATTGCTCGCGAACTTGATTGTTGCAATAAAAAAAAGTAGACCCCAACCTCTTACCGTTTGGATAGTATATTATTTGCATAGGGCGCATAGGCGTTTCATAATAAAACACCTCTAAACCTCTAAAATTTCCTTTGTGCAGAAGTTCTCTTTGCCCAATAAATTTACCGTGATGATCATAATATTTCACTAACTTATCCCGATGACTTCCTAAGCTATATCTTTCAAACCTCGCGCCATTGATATCGTTTTCATAAATAATATTTACCACCGTATCTCCTCTAACTTCTTGATAATATCTCCTATTTTTTAGCCATTTTCCATTGGTTTTTCCTGAAATTATTCTACCGTTTTTAAACACTGCCTCTAATCGCTTGTCGTTTAAGTATGAAATGTATTTTCCTTCAAGTTTTCCGTTATTATAAGTGGCTTGTTGCAAAACACTACCGTCTTCATTATACCATGTTACTTCGCCTTGCCACAAATTGTTGTCAGATTTAGTAGACATTCCTCGCATTTGTAGCTGGCCAGAGCTATAGTAGTCTTCAATTTTATAAAGCGACCCCTGTTTTTGTACTGGTGGTCTAAAATACGCTGCGCTATCTTTAACCGTAAGTTTCCAATTGTTGTTGTAATACAGGGTGTCTTGCTGGGCGTGTACCACCAAGTTTACAAGGTTTAAAAAAACGAATAAGAACAAATTAGTATTTCTAAGTATAATGTTTTGAAACTTCATGTTATTTTTTTTTTAAGGCGATGTTAGTATATTGAAAAACAAAAGTAATAACTCATGTTTAAGGATCTACCCCTGTTTTCAGTTAATTTTTTTTAATGGTTTACTACCAATAGGCACCAGACAAAAAAGTCATACGAATAAAAGTTACACAACTTTGTTCGTTTAAGCTTATGGTTTGCTCTAAACTGGTGATTTCGTCATCGTTTATAAACACAAGGTACAGACCGTCTTTATGGGCTAATAAGGCATTTTCAATAGCCGTTTGTTCTACAGCCAAAGTTTTATTGGCCGTATCGCCAAAATTAATTTTACCCGATGCGCTTTGTTCCTTAATTTCGGTAGCATTTAAAAACGAAAGCACGTTAGCACCTTCACGTTTCTGGTTGTATTTACTTACTTCGTGACGCACACAGGCCGTTATGAGTTCTCGAAGGTTTTTAGGGCTTGAATCAAGCTCCATATTGAGCGTTTTAATCTTTTTCTTGCCTAAACGTTTGAGTTGTATCGTGAGTGTATTCATATTTTATTGTTTAAGGCTTACTGCTATTAAGCTCATTATATTTATTTAAAATAGTAGCATATTCTTGTAGCATCATACCTCCTAAAACGATTTGATAGGGCAACTCTTTATCTTCTCTTCTTAGAATTAAAAACAAGACACGATCATCCCCTTTCCAGATGGTGAATTTATGTTCAAATTCATAGGCTAAGTGGTATTGACTGGCAAACGCTTCAAAAACATCATAATTATCGATTGAGATATTAAAATTTACAGGAAAGAAATCTTCATGAGGAGACATTGCTAATAATTGTGTTATTTGGCTAACATAGGCATTGTATTTTTGTTCTGCTAATGTTTCTTGCGCTTGGTATGATAAATGTCCCGCATCATTAAAACCATAAAAAGTTTGAGAATGAGCTAAGTTTATTTCTGGCCAAAAATAAGCTTCCTGAAGGTCTTGTGCTGTCTCAAGCTCTTTTTCAAAATCCTCTTTAAAATCGTTATCCATATCATGCCCAATATTAGGATTAACTTCCCAAAGTTGTTCTAAATTTTTGATGATTTCCTGCTTTTTTTCCTCAGAATAATAAGGCAACTCCAAGATCAATTTTTTAAAGCTGTCTTTATCTGAAGCCGTAATATGCTTTTCATCTTTTTTTTCAAGACCCTCTTGTAAATCATCTAAAAAGGCATAAACGGTCGCCTGAGTAAGTGTTTTGGGTACTAGGTAATCTTGTGCGATTTTTTTTGCTACTAGAATTAGATTAGCGTCTAAATAATCAAATAGTGGTTCCTCGCCATCAAAAACAAATGCTTCAATAGCACAGCATAAATTTTCAATTTGAATTCTGGATAAAGTCACATGAGCCAAATCAAAATTTATAATTGTTTGAATTAGTTTATCTTTTTCGGCCAGCCACTGTTCACTAGTATTAGGTGCCTCAAGTCCCGAGGGTATCCTGGCGTAATCTGAAAAAACATCCCAAAAAGTGGCATGCGGATTATCTTTTTGGAGCATGTTATAAAATAAAAATTTGGGTGAAGTTTCTGTTAACCAAAAATTTTTCATTGGTGTTTTTTTGAGTTTTATTACAAATGTATGTCTAGCTGTAATGTATTAACATCGGCCAACTTGGTACAACTTAAACTTATTAAACTTAACATAAGCTGAAGTAAACCATTTATCTGCTTCATTAGGCTTTATTTATCTGTCCCAAGACTGTTGGGTCTTGAATTTTATGGTCTTCGGCTAAGAGTTTCATTTTAGAAATAAGTTCTGCTGTTTTTGGGTCGTCATCTACAAAAGGTAAAAACACACGGCCTCGATGCTGACTTTGTATGGCTATAATATTTAGTGCCAAACCGCCTTTGCTCACATTGGCACTGCCTAGATGGATACTGTATTCTGCCAGCTTTCCTTTTATGATGATGTGACGTTGCTTTACCTCAACATTATCCAACTTAAACAAACGTGCCGATTCTCGGGCCAACACGGCTCGCATTTCCATAGTACTATGACTGGCCTCTGGGTCCACACCACCCACATGAGCCACGCTTACCACCAAATCGATATCCCGCATCACCTCGCTAAAAATTACAGGTGGTATTTCGGTCATTGGTAAAGGTTTGTAATCTATTAAGGAATGAAAACAAATGTATTCTAAAGTGGGTGCTTCCACATCGGCAGGAGAAAACCAATCGGCCATAGCATACATAGTCACCATAAATCCTTTTTTATGATATACTTTTTGCAGGCCTTCTTCGCGGTTTACCGTCCAACCTCTGCTACGTAATAAAGCAACGGTTTTTTTAGGCTGAATTTGATGCCCTTGATAACGCTCTGACCGGAAACTGCGCTCGCGTTCATCTTCAGTAATTACATACAACTCCCTGAACACTTGTTTAAAAGGCTGAACCATTCTGTTTTCGAACAGGTATTTTTGATATAAATCCCATTGTACGGCTTGGTATAAATGAGAAGGATGGGCAATTACCAATCCATCGGACGGACTTAGCGCATGCGATTGACCTTCAGCATTAACCAAAACACCCGCTTTGTAAAACCCTGAAGCCTTAGTTTCTGGATTAAAAAGCACCAATTTACTTAACATGGCTTTCACCACGGGGTGCTGCATAATTTGATCCAGCTCTTTAAGTTCGAAAACATCTTCACGAATCATGGCGTTTTCAAGAGACAAGCGCGTTCTAGAATATTGCTTAGACAAATAACTCTTACTGTTTTTAAGTGCTATGATTTTTTTGTCTTTTTTATATTTTGCAGGAATCGTTTTTTGAGTTTTTTCACCCTTAAATACTTTTATGTCTGCCTTTCCGTAATCATCAACCACCAATTTTACAGTAACATCTTCAAATTGCACGGTGTCGTTTTCCATAATTTTCTCAGTCGCTTTGCCTTCCATGGCCCAACCAAACCTAATGCGGTCTTCAAAGCCAGCATTTCTAGAAAGGTTGTCTAGTGCAATTTCTGAAGCAATCTTCTCACTCTCTTGACGTTGCGCGCCAAATTTCTTACTCTCTTTAATGAAGTTTTGAATGAGATTATAACGGTTTAGCAAATCTTTTTCGGCATTAGCTTTACTTAAAGGAACCAATCCTAAAGCTCTTAGATAATCTTTATCCCGCTTATCCTTTATTTTTTTTAGGGTTTCTGTAATTTTAACTTCACCCAACATTACACCAGAGTAAAGTTTTACCTGCCTGTGCCCATTGCCACGAGAAATGTATTTGGCGCCGTCGTGCAACAGTTTCCAGTTAGCCTTACCTAAGCTGGAATACACCCGATTAAACCAATCAATATCGATAGCGCCTTTTGCAAAATCACTCTTATCAATGTTGGAATAACGTGCAATAATGGTTTCTTTATGAGCCGACATATAATCTGAGGCGTGGGCGTGAAACCACCAAATGGCATCCTCTAAATCGTCAATTTTAAGGTAGCGTCCAATCCACTCTGCCCATTGTGTAGCGTAACATGCAACTTCTACTAAGCGTTTTTTGGTGATTTTAGAAGCTTTTATTCCCGCTGCAAAAACTTCATAGGTATCGGTTTCTGAAGGTGTACTTATGCTTAATATGGTACTAAAATTTACTTTTTTACTCGTGTTATCATAACTGTAGCCTCTGTCTAGATTTTCTTTGCCTAAGCGTTCTAGAATTTCAAAAACATAATGTACGCCTTCAACCTTTACCAAGTTGCCAATGTACGCTGAAGCCTCGGTAGGCAAATCACCACGTTCAACTTCTACTTTTAATAAATTGGTTTTTAAAGCTGGAATACTACGGGTTGTAAAAGTTTTGTCTTTATACCTTCTTGTCCTATAACTTATGCCACCATTAAGCAAACGCAATAAATCGGGTTGATAAAAGGCTTGAAACATTAGATTTTCTTCTGGCAACACCCCTTTTTCAAATAAACTGAGGCTTAAATCCATGTTTGGAGGGCGCAGGCGCATATCGGTATTTTTTGTCTCTGTTACGGATTTAATAGTTGTTATTAGATTTGGAAATCCTAAACGCTGAGCAAACAGATAAAAACTTAAATCGTAATACCGTTTTGCAAGATTAATGTCTTGCGCCATTACCGTTTCAATTTCGTGAGTATAAATACCAAAAAAACTATCGTTAATCATATCTGTCCAGATCAAGTCGTTCAGATATTGAAATTTCTCACGTTTTAAATGTCGGCTTTTAAATTCTTCGGGACAATTGGCTATCATGTCTTCAAATACATCCACTTTAAAATTAATAAGCATCATCTCGTCACGATATACATTATTCAAAGCCGATAACACAATGGCAAGTTGCCTGTTTTTGCTATTGTAGCCCATATTAACATCATCACTAACCCATTTTTTTTCAGGGTAATAGGTTTTTATAAAATCTGCCATTTCACCGTAACGACCAAAGGGATCTCCGTAGGCATTCATGTAAAACAAGGCATAAAAGACTTCAAAATCGTTTAATTTACTTTCGGCATACCATGTTTTCCACACTTCGGCTAAGGGTAAATCGTTCAAGTACTCTTGATGAGTAAAATTTTTAGTAAGTCTTGTTTTTGTGTGTATTCCGTTACCCAATAAAATGGTTTCAGTTGCGCCTTGGTAACCCTCGTACTGGTATTCATAATTTCGATGTTCTTCATAAAGTGCCATCAATTTATTAATTTCGGTACCCATTTTCTTTTCATCAACAATACCTTTAAGACGAAAGTTTGTTTTAGATTTTATAAAATCAAACACACCTTTTTTATTTTCAAATTTATTTTTGGGTGTTATTAGAGGCGTCATTTTAGCGTAATCAATTACCCCGAAACCGTTGGCAAAGGTGTATTCGCTAGTCTGTTGTTTAGAGAATTTAGCTAAAAAAACCTCTTCGTTTTTGTTTAAGTTTTGGCGTTCTTGGTAATTAGACACCTGAGCTGTCACAAATTCAGGGTATTTTTGTGCTTCGTCTAAAACGGTTAAAATTTCTAGACCTGCCAGGCGTTGCTCCAGTTTTTTAGAACCTACCAAATTTTTAGTAGTGGATTTTAAGGTGCTTTCTGGTTGTTTTATTATTAATTCTATGGTGTGCTTTCTCAAGTCTTTACCTTTTCTTGCTAAAAGGGCCTCTAAGACATCGAGTTCTTCGGCACCTAAATCCATGTAATCAAAAGCTTTAAGACCTGTTGCCATCACAGCGCTGTTTCTATCGGTAACCGCCTGGCGCAACAAAACACGCTGCCAAGCATTTTTTTCAAAATTAAGTTTTGGAATGTCTGGTTGCTTGTTTTGGTAATAGTTTCTGGATAAAGAATACGTGTAATGCCTTGGAAAAATTTTTCGAATAAACGCCTCTCTAGCATGGCTTGGTAATTTTGCTAAATCTTGAGCCAAAAGTATCATTTGTTCTTCTTTGCCATACCTAATCAAATAATTATAAAAATAATATGGTGTAATTTGATAGGTTTTCCATTCAAAAACACCACCACCAAATCTTTTTCCATCTGCAGGTAAAGCATCGGCGGTAGCTTTTACTTTATGGAAGAACTCATCAGTCCATTCAAAAGTAGGCGCATTTAACAAAAACCAATAATCTAGTTCTACATCTTTGCCCCAATGCTCCATCATATAAGGCGTAAGTTTATGCTTGGTCCTCATGGTTTCATAAATAAAGAACAAGGCTAATAATTTTTTCTCTTTGCTTGTGTGATCACCAAACACCAAAGTAAACGCTTTGTTATTGGCTTGGGTCACATTGTGAAGCCCTAAAGTCCATAAAGCCACATAGGCCTCTAGATGATCTTTACTGTTTAGGGCATCGTCAACGTTTTCGGGATTGTCCATAAAGCTGGCTGCCAGCTCTAAGGTTCTTTTTATAGTTGCTTTTTTAGGAGCATCCCAGCCAAAGCCAAACCACGTATCTACCGCTCTTACTACGCTACTAAAACGCATTAAATCATGCTCTAAAATGGTATTCATTAAATAACGCAGGGCACCAATACTGGTTTCGTCTAAGCTTTCTAATATGGTTTGACGCAGGCCTTCTTGACGTTGTGCTGCCAATAAAAGACCTTCTACCATTTGCCAATTTTCCTTTTTATTTGTGAGCAACAAGGCTTTTATAATATCTCTAGACACGGCACCTGCCACCTCATCTTCACCTTTAATAATATCTGAAATGATGCTTTGTAGTTCTGGATTACCTTCCTTTAAAACCACAGCAAAAAAGTAGGCATTCCCCATATTTTGGTAATAACCAGTTAATTGTGCCTGCTCTGTTAAATTACAATCGGCAAAACCATAGTAGCTGGTATTTACAAAACTGCGCAATTGGTTTATAGCTTTAGTAATGTGTTGGCTATTTACAGCCATTCGAAAAGGGCGCCTATTATAACCAGACTGAAAAGGCAATTGTAAAAGTAGCGCCCACATGTTTTGAATATAAGGCGCCCGTTGTTTTCCAAAAAGCAATTGTGCCAACTTTAACCCTTCATCACTTGCCCATGGGCTTGTTTTATAATCTTTACCAAAAGCCTCTTCATAAAAATTAATAATTGGCGTTGTGTCTCTGTATTTTGGTAGTTTACCCACTAATAATTTTCCCAAAATCTCATAAGACTTTGAGAAATCACTAAAAGTTTCGTTTTTAAAATCTAGTTTCATTTTGTCCTTTAAAATGGCATCAACTTGTTTTTTTGAGATCATACTGTTTTGTTTTTTGGTATCATTGCCTTAGCTTTCCAGATGGAAACTGCTTCTTTTAGTTTAGTATATTACTTATTGAAAAGTAGTTTATTGTTTATTTCATGTTTTTATTATGCTGATTCTAATTTGTGAATCAATTTAAATTCTAGTTCGAACGACAAAAATTTAAGATACTTATCTGAATCTAGCTCGTCTACTTCTTCGAAAAACACGTTTAAAGCAAATATTAAATAAAGGCCTAAATAAAAACGCATGCCTTTAGCTTCAAGAAAAGAGAGTACACTACTGCATTTATAGATATCTAAAATTGAATTTTTTGTCAATCATGTCGCTCATCTTTTACTTTATAATACTAATGTTCATTAGTGATTTCTAGCCTATCGTCTAATACTAAATCTTCCCATAAACCAACGCCCTCTTCTAATGCAACATCTTTAAAAGCTTTATAAATTTGTCCTAAAAGTTGGAGTTTTCTCAATTACACAGGTTAAAATAGCGGTGTTTGTTTAAATATTATATCTAATTTATAAATATATTATAAAACTAAATTAATTCCTTTTATTCAAACCCCCTGTTTTCAGTGAAAATATAAGGTTTTAGCGGTTTTTTTACGCTAAGATGCTACATTTACTCTATTTTTAACTTGAAGACTTTTTTTTAAAATATGACAGTTCATGTACTGGAAAAGTAAACTAAAATACAGACTACCTAATACCCCTAGTAATCGTAATTATCAATTTCATTTGTTGGAGCTTTTGTTTCCTGAAATAGATTTTAAATAGATCAATGCTTTTTCCTTTACTCATACCTATGCTAATGAGTTAAACAAAGAAGAGGCCCTCGAGATATTTGAATGTGTAAAACGTCATATGAACTTAGACCATGCTGAAATACAACTTGATTTTTTTTGAAAAAAGCCTTTTGAAACCAAAGAACCTAGTGCATTTATAGCTACTTCAGAACTTTACAAAACGAACAACTTAAAATTGTGGAATACCAAAAAAGTGATTTGGGTTTTAGGTTTAATTAAGAATGACCACCCTAAAAAAGATATCAAATTTGGTGTTTATAATGACTCATGAATTCGCACATTATAATTTACTTAGTCAAAAACATTTTTTTAATGATGAAAAACTAACCGATATTTTTGCTATAGCTAGTGGTTCTGGCTCATATTGGCTGGAGGCACAAAATTGGAAGCGTTATTTTACTACAGAGCAATTAAGCTATCTCAATAAAGAAGAAGGTTTGTTTGCGTTAGGTCGTTGTCATGCGGTTTGCTCTCTTGATATTGATGTTAAAATACTCCCAAAACCTATGGCACATATAAGCTTATTTATCGACCAGAAAAATTAACAAATAGTGATTGGTTTCCTAGACAAAACAATTTAATTTTGACACTCAAAATGGCGATTATTTTTTAAAATTAAACATTTGCTGTTAGACCATCAAATTCAACACTTTACTAATATACTTCCCTAGAAATAGTGAATTCTTCGGGTGAAACCAAACATGACCAAACTAATGAATTTCAGCATTAAAAACCATCTAAATTATCAACCTTCAAAACCATATTTCATATTTTTTTTAGTAGTATCTATATTTTTTAGTAATGTATTACATACGCAAACCAAAAATAAAATTGAAAAAGATAGGACTACTTTATGGAATGATTTTACTTACGATATGGGAACGATATTTTCAGGAGTTGGTTATACTTATTCAAGACCATTGTATTGGCAAGGTAACGACTTCTTAAAATTGGGTGGTGTGGTAGCATCCACCATAGGAATTAGCTTACTAGACGAAAATATTTCAACAAAATTGAGAAGTCACAAAGATAACGTACCAAAAGAATTATTAGACTATGGATGGTATGCAGGTAGCCCACAAAATAATTATGGTGTTACTGGTGCTGTATATTTAACTGGTCTATTTACCAGAAATGAAAAGCTACGACGCACTGGTGTTTTACTCATTTCTTCTGCTACAGCCACAGGTTTTTTACAGCAACTCACTAAATCTGCTGCTGGTAGAGCCAGACCGAGTGCAGGATTTGGAAATCATCATTTTAAACCTTTAGGTGGTGATCCAAAATACAGATCTTTCCCTTCAGGTCATGCTGTACTCACCTTTACAAATGCTCACGTTATAGCAAAACAATTTAAGAGCTGGTGGTTAAAGGCTCCAATCTATAGTGTTGGACTTATTCCAGGTATCTCAAGAATCTATGCCGATGCCCATTGGGCGAGCGATGTTTTCTTAAGTTGGGCTACGAGTTATTTTGTTGTGGAAGCCATAGACATGTATCTCAATAAAAAGTATAAGGAAAAGTACAATAATAGTCCTAACAAAATAATTAGTTTCAATTTTACATTTTCAGGAAATACGTTAGGGGCAGTACTATCCTTTTAATGTTTTTATTGAAGTTCTCCTGTGTAATCTGATAAAAAAGGTAGAAATATATCTTTTTTATAACTATGGGATAAATTTTATAAAGGGAAATGCATTTGTTTGAAGACACTAAAAGCAATCGCATCTTTGCACCAACCAAAGAAGCTATAAGCATTAGTACAGCTATCTTTTGTTAGGAAAATTTTTAAAATTTTACAAACTCATAATGTTCTAAAGTTCACCTGTTTCAAATGTTAACTTCACCCAAGCTTTTACAATAAAACTCATAACTATTGGGCAACCAAAAAATGGGTTTCTAAGCTGTTTTAACCAGTACCTCCAAAAATTATGGCATCGGTATCTTCTAAAAGCATTTCATAGCTTAGCAAAACGGAAAACCTGAGAACACTATCCACATTTTTATAGTCCATGTTACGCCAATTTTCGTCTAAGATGCAACTGCCTGTAAGAACACCTTGCCTTAAAACGAATTTATGGCTTTTGTCTTTAATTTTGAGGTGTATCATTTACACTCAGTTCTTAACTGCTCTCCAATGTTACGAACACATTTGTAAAATCTTGTTTTGCCAAATCACTTTTATGGATAACAAAGAACAAATCGCCCGCATCTCCCCATTGCATATCGCCTGCCGAAGTTACCGTTAGTAATATTACCCAATCTTCGGGATTTCCTTTTTTGGATAAGGATGCTTGTAATTCTGGGGCTTCATGCTGGGTAAACCCGTATGCGTTTACGGCATACTGAAAGTTGTTTTTATCGTTAATAGGGCGCTCAAAGCTATCGTATAGACTATCCAGAAGTTGTTCATTGTCCATTAGTTTTTTCGCTTCACCCAAAAAATGGTGCTTATTTACATAACTTGCATAAAAGGAAGGCGCACTATTTATTTTATCAGGTTTTACTTTATAAGGAGCGTAAGCCTGATCAAACATTTCAAAATAATCGTCTTCGGTAAATTGAAAACGTTTGCCGGAAGCCAAGGCCTTATTATTTTTTACATAAATAACTTTCCCAGGATTATTGTCTCGTGCGTAAATATGGTGCATGGTCTCTAAAAAGAAAAATAAACTACCCGTTCGTGGCAAATAGTCTTGCAAATGGGCAATGGCCTCACAATTGATTTGCCCTATAAATTCATAAACATAATCCTCCTTACCTTCACGCCAGTTCTTTCCAAATCGAGGATAAGGCATGTTCTCGGGTAAATCTGGCATGCCACCAAAACGGTGATTACCCACCTTGCTATAATCTTCTGCTGCTTCATGACTAAAACCAATGGCTTTCTTAACAATGGATTGTAATCCCGTTGCATGTTCTTCCAGTTTCTTTTCTTTGAGAACCATCTGGATTTCAGATAGTAAATTGGCATCGTTTTGTGCCCAAAAGACGTTATCTTTCCATGGTACCAAGCCCTTTCCGTCCGCTCCTTTGTAACCAAAATCAAGTAAGCACAACTTATCTTCAATAGCCAAATCGATCTCCTTGATTATGTTAAAGGCATCAGGCAAGATTTTTAGAGGATTGTTGTTTAGTTTTATTTGTTTTAATTGAGGTTGCTTAGCCAGAGCTTCGGGCAAGCTCGTTAATTTGTTATTATTTAAAGAAATATTTTGCAAGGCAGGCAAATCAATATTTTCTGGAACACGTTTTAATTTATTAGAAGACAACCAAAGATATTTTAATTTAGGCAACTCAAAAATGCTTTGTGGTATAGTGTTTAACTGACAGTTACTTATATTTAACTGTTCCAACTCGGTAAGTTGGCCAATACTTTCAGGAAGATGTTCTAAGGCAGCACCACTAATACTAAGGCGTTTTAATTGTGAGAGTTTACCAATGGCTTCCTGGATTTCGTGTAGAGGGAGTTTAGTATTACTATAATTAGCGTCTTTATTAAAAATGGTGAGTTCTTGTAAGTTTTTAAACCCAAACAGAGCCCCTGGAAGTTTTAAAAAACTAGGGTTACGCAAAGAAAGCCAACGTACCTCTTCAGTCTTGGCGGATGCCGATTCTTCCATTGAGCTAAACCTATAATGGGACCAATTTAAACCAGAAACATCCATTTTTTTTGCTACGAAAATAGAATAAGCTTTATTATGGTAACTTTTAGTCATCTCCCCCTTAAGTAAAACCCAGCCGCTAGTAAAGGTAACCGAACCATTAAAAGCCAAACCGTATTCAAAACCTTTACTTCTGGCATTTAAAAACAATGGCGCATTGGTTTTTCCGTCTTCGAAATAAAATTGTCCCTTAACTTCTCCGTTATGGTGAATACCTATTGCGGGAATAGTAAAGCTAACTGTTCCATCACCGGGATAATCATCTAAAATTTTTGCGTTCTTAGCCTTTTTGGTGTTTTTAGTTTTTCCTTTGATGTTGAGCTGTAAATCTCTAGACATTTTACCAATACTAATACCAGTTTCTTCTGAAACGAAATCAAAATAAAATTCCCCCACTTTAAAAACCTCTTGACCATCTGCGGGAATTTGAACTTTTAAAAAGCTATTTTTTTTACGCTCTGCAGCTTTTTGCTCGTTAGTTTTTTGCGCTTCAAGTGTATTTTTATATTCCTTTTGATTGTCTATTAGATGCTGTGCATAGGCCTGTTTCCTAGCATCTTCATCGCCTAAAACAGAGAGGGATTTAAAGGTTTCTCCCACCCAATCATCTAATCTATTGGAAGCTATTTTTTCGTGAACGGTTTTAAATTCTAAAAAGAAGGTGTCGTCTAAAAACACAGCGACTTGAAAATATTGGAGCTTAAAATGGATGTTGTTCCAAGGGGCATCGGTATGCGCATGGACGATATAGGTTTTAAAGCCTTTAAATGGCGTTTCCTCGAAGCTTAAAAGCTCAGACTTGTAATGACGTGATAGGCACCAATCTTCCCATTTTTTTTGGAGCGTACTGCCTTTGTAGGAATCAGATTGTAAATCTTCCAACTTAAAAAGCCTTACTTCCAAATGTAGGTGCTGGATCTTGCAATTTTTATGACTATTTTCTGCTCTAAGCCCTATTTTAGTCTGCTCAAGAACTTGAAAACCATTTGGCAGGGCCACACTAAAAGCATTTGTTGTAATTGTTTTCATTCTATTTTGCTGTTATGGTGGCTGTAGCAGTTAGCTCGGCATCACTATTTTTATCCCACAAACGCACCTGCCATGTTATTGGGTTTTTAAGTCTGCCTTTTGTTAAGATAAGCGTAGATTGAATAACATCTTCATCTCTAATCACATCATAGCTGTGGTTCTCTAAAGCATCTTTAGATTTGGTAATTTCTACTCCGGCAGCATCGGTGACATGAATTTCCATGCCCAATTCAATTTTATTATTCTTAATTTTATAGCCTTCTAACAATTGAAAATCTAAGGATATACTTTCATCAAAACCGACTATACCATCGGTAAACACCTTGTCTTTAAACTTATTAAAAAGGTATACTTCTCTGACCTTTAGTCCGTTTTCTTCAATTTCGATATGTGGATCTTGAATTACTTTAAAATCCATTTCAGAAAAATAAGCCGCATCGCCTTTGGTATCATATAGTTTATACCTAGCGGTATATGTGTCTCCAGAAAAAATAGGGTTTGCCAAAATTAGCAAGCCATGTAATGTAGATACATCTTGAGGTTGCCCTAAACCGCCGAATAAATTCTTGTTTTCCAACAAAACAGTGCCTGCTTTAGAAACGACTACCACTTCCAACTCGGGAAAATAATCGCCATTAACGATTTTAAAACCACTAATATCCTTAAAATTAGTATAGAACGTTTGTCCGTAGAAAAAGGTGTTTTCGCCTGGTTGAACAGCTTCTGTAGACACAAAAACCGTGTCGACGGCAAGTCCTTCTGCCCTTGTTTTAAGTGTGTTATCTACATGAGGTTTTTCTGAAGTTTTGGTATTACAGGCTACCAAAAAACCTAAAATTATAATTGTGAGTGCTTTAAAAGTGGTCTTCATAGTTTTGTGAAAATTTTGCTTGGCTAAAAGTGATTTGAGCCAAAGTATTAAATTCTTTTTTTTAATGCGTTTTAATTAAGTACATAACAAAAATTAAATTTGAGGGTTAAGAACTATCAATTTTCTCGATAGAAGGGACTTAAGAGGTTTTGAAAATCTCTCTTTAGTCTTCATTTAAGACTTCGCTACTAACTGAACGGAATCTTCTACCAAACCTTCTATTTCGTGCATTTACATAGGCTAATTGTTCTTCTAATACAAAGTTCTGTAAATAAATGAAGGTTTACATCCCTTATTTCAGGGATTATTTTTAAAAATGCAATGAGAATTTTGTTTAAAGGTAAATAAAGTAATTAATCTTATGTTTTATTATGAGCTAAAAAAGCTCAAAAATTAAAAACCCCTAAGAAAGTCTTAAGGGTATATTTTAATTTTGATTGGTATATTTATTTTTCAGCTTAAATGTTATACAGGCACAACATTATACACTACATTTAGTAAATACAAGCCTACAAGCAATAATAAGGTATAAATAACTTGTACCCATTTTACATTAATGTACTTTAAAAAAGCAATTGTTCGCCTAGGAAAGATAAACAAAGACAACCCAATTACAAGGGAAGACCAAGCAATAATGGTGATTATAAGTTTCCAACTAAACTCCCATACATTATGTAATAAAATATTTATTAAACCCATCATTATGGCAAGAAACGACGATATTATTAAAAACTTATCGTTGTTTAAATAAACAAAGAACTGCTTAATACGCTTAGGGTTAAAACTTAATATTGTAAAATATATGATGAGGTACCAACCCCAAAATTTGGCTAAAAACATTGAATAATCCATAGTGTTTAATTTTTTTCGTGTACAACTAAAAACGGTATTTCTGTGTGATAACTTATGGCTTCAACTTTATTGTGATAAAAGATTTGCTGAAAATAATTTAAATTTTTTGCCACCATGCATACCATATCAATATGCCTACTTTCGACAAAGCATTGCAAGGCATCCTCAATTTTCTTGCTCGTTACAAAATGAAAATCATAATCTAAGTGATTAAAATAATCTTCTAACAATCCTTTATTTTTATTTTGAGTGTTGTCTAAGTCTGCACTATTTTTCTTGATATGAAGAATTTTTAATGCAGCTTTTTGTTGTTCTAAAATTTCGGTTAGTGGGTGGAGTACCTCGATATCATACGAAATAGAAAAATCGGTTAAAAAAGCGATTTCGTCGGGCTCTTTAAAAGTGGCATTCTCTGGAATTGCTAAAGTAGTACACTTTACTTTTGTTATAACATCGCCAGTATTGCTCCCTATAATAATCTTTTTTAATCCAGAAGCCCCTTTTGTTCCCATGACTATAAAATCTATTTTATATTGGTCGACATGGGTTCTTATAGATTCGATAAAAAAATTATAATCGGTAAGCGTGAAGAACTTATGATTTTTATTGCTGGGAACCTCTGTAGAAATACGTTCTAAAACACCTCTAAGTTTTCGCTTTGCAGGCTTTATAAAAAAATCGTCTATAGCATCTTGCGTAGTTAAATGTGGCACATCGCTAGCCATATTGTAATTTAACGCGCTAACATGCAAAACATAAAAATTACATGGCTGTTTTTCGAAAAAGCTCAAAGCATACCTTATGGCATTCCATGAGTTTTCGGAAAAATCGGTTGGAAGTAATATATTTTTCATTTTACAAAATCTTTACTAAAGCGAATTTAGTATTTACCCTCTTTTTGTAAAATGATATTGCTCACTTTTAATCATAAATAGCCATTTAGTTATCGTGTGGCCCCTTTATTCTTAGTTAATGCTTTTTAGTTTTTCCATATTTGTAACTTTAATATTTCGACCTTCTGTACTTATAATACCTTCTTTTTTTAATAGTGTTAAAGTTCTAATAAGTGTTTCTGGAGCAATACCAGCAACACTAGCTAAATCGTTTCGAGAAATACTTATCGCGTCTTCGGGTTTTCGATTAATTTTTTCGGCAAATTTTAAAATAGTTGCTGCTGTTCTTTGATATACCGAATTGTAGGCCATTTGCAATAACTCACCTTTAACCGTAGTGAGCTTGCGGGCTAATAATTCTGCAAGCTCAATTACCACTTTATGGTTTTTATTAAGTATGGCTTCAAAATCTGCGATTGAAATCCCCATAAGCTGGGTATTGCCTATAGCCGTTGCGGTTTCTTTGTGTGGGATGTTATTAATTAAAGAGTTGTACCCAAATAAATCATCTTCTTTATATAAGGCCGTTGTTAGTTCCTTCCCTAGTTCGTTTATTTGGTAACATTTAACGGCTCCGCTTAGTATTAAATAAATAAAGTTAGCGCGATCTCCTTCTCGATAAATAATATCGTTGTCTTTAAAATGAAATTCGTCGCCATGGTTTTCAAAAAAAACTTTTAAATCATTTAAGGTTTTTATTGCTCCTTCATTGCTATCTGTTTGCTCCTCTTTAGTTTGCTCGACATCCTTTAAAATAGCAACTTTTGCTAAGCGGCTCTCTATGGCGCTTATCAGCTCTTCTTCTGTAAATGGTTTAGTAATATAGTCGTCTGCTCCTAAATTCATCCCTTTTCTTAAATCTTCTCGCTCTGTTTTCGCTGATAAAAAAATAAAAGGAATAACCTTTGTGCTTTCATTGTTAGATAAAATTTTAAGTACGGAATAGCCATCTAATTCTGGCATCATAATATCGCAAACAATAATATCTGGAACATGTTTTTTGGCTTTCTCGACTCCAGACTTACCATTTGAAGCCGTTATTACCTTGTAGTTTGATAATTCTAGAAGCTCTGCCGTATTTTCGCGTAAAACCACATCGTCTTCTATTAGTAAAACTGTTTTCATTTGCTTTATTGTTTATTATATCAACATTTATAAGAATTACGTATTTTATGCTTGAAGCGACTTTTTAATTATTCCTTTTTAAGGACGCCCATTTATTAGCTTACAAAGTTGCTTGATTCGGAATTATTACCGTAAATATAGTGCCTTTATTTTCTTCACTAACAAAACTAATTTCACCCCCAAGATTTTCTAAATTATTCTTAACAATATTTAAACCTATACCAGTACCTTGCTGGGTATTTACCACATTTTCAGCCCTAAAATAACGTTCGAAAACGTGTTTTTGGTCTTTGGCTGGAATACCTATACCTTGATCTTTAATTTTAAAAATTGTGTTTTTGCTATTTTGCTCAACCTCAATTTCAATAGGTTTATGCTCTGGAGAATAATTAATGGCATTATATAGTAAATTGGACAATACTAACTCGACGATTTTTTCATCTTGAAAAATAGTAAGCTCATCCACATTTATTGGATAATTAATTTGCTGTCCTTCTTTTAAAAGCATATTAGCATTATAAACCACTTCGTTTAAAACTTTACTTAACTTAAAATGAGTTAATTTATAGTTAACCTTACCAGATTCTAATTTCTCGAACGATAAGAAGTCATTTAATATATTGTTTAGGTAATGAACTTTGTCGGTAATCGTTTTTATATGCTTATCTCGTTTTTCTTGCTGCTCAGATAATGTGTACTTGCTTAGTAATTGGGAAGACGTTAAAATACCACTTAAAGGCGTTTTAAATTCGTGAGAAACTAGAGATAAAAATTTTGTTTTTAACTCATTAAGCTCTTTTTCTTTATTGAGTGCAATTTCAAGTTGTTTCGTCCTTTCTTCAACCTTTTTCTCCAATTTTGTGGTATAGTTAATACGCTCTGAGATATCTATAATAAAGGCTACAAAAACTTCTTTTTCGCCTAAATACGACAATTGTAAATGTACCTCTGCGGGATATGTTGAACCGTCTTTACGTTTGTTTACCGTTTCAAACTTTAATTTTTCCTCACGATTGTGCAACAGTGTGTTAGTTATCTTGCGAAAATCGGCTTCATCATTATACAATTTTACATCTAAAGGAGTCATATTAATCAACTCTTCTAATGCGTATCCAATATTTTTTTGTGCACCGTAGTTTGCATTTAGAAATTTTAAGGATTTAGCATCAAAAACAAAGATCTCGTTTAAAGACTCATCGAAAATAGTAGCTAAATGTTGGCGCTCTTCTTCAATTTCCATTCGCTTAGTAACATCATTCTGAATGCCAATAAAATTAGTCACAATGCCTTCATTATTAGTTATAGGCATGACGTATAAATCGTTCCAAAATAAGGTGCCGTCTTTTTTATAATTACGTAAAATTACCTGGCAACTCTCGCCTTTCTTTACAGCTTTTCGAAGTTTTTTTAAAGGTTTTTGGTTATTATCATTACCTTGAAGAAACCTACAATTATTATTGAGTATCTCTTTAGTTTCATACCCTGTAAGTTTTTGAAAAGCCGCATTAAAATAAATAATCGGGTTATCCTGTTGCAAGGCATCGGTAATAACAATACCATTACTAGCCGATTCTAAGGCTCTACTTTTAAGCATTAATGTCTTTTCTGTTTTTTTCTTTTCAGAGATATCCTTAACCAAAACCATAATGTAGGTTTTGTTGTAAATATAAAAAGGATTTAACTCCACCTCTGCTGGAAAAATAGTACCGTCTTTTTTTAAACCATAAACATCCACACCACTGCCAATTTTACGTCGCTTTCCTCTTTCTATAAATCGCTCTATATAATTAAAATGAGTAGCATGATACTTTGAGGGAATAAGTAAATGAAGTGCTCTTTCAACAATTTCACCTTTGGTGTAGCCGAAAATATCTTGGGCAAAGGAATTAAATTCCACGATATGCTGATCCTTATCTACAATAATAACGCCTTCAGAAATAGCTTCTAAAAGAATGTTAAATATATCTTGATCTTTTTTAAACATAAACAACTCTTTAAATAGGAGTAACCCAAAGTTAGTATAAACTGATTAATATCATGTCTAAACATATAACTACTTTGTAAATTTATTGCTTTAATTTCTTTGAAGAAATAAAAATATGAAGACTCAAGAGGATATCATAATCGATTTTTACCAAAATCTAGGCAAATTGTTTTACGCAATTGCCGCTACAGATAAAAAAGTTCACCCAGCAGAGGTTACGAAGTTACAAGAATTGGTAGAAAAATATTGGTTAGATGTTAGTGTTATTGAAGATGTTCATTATAAAGATGGGGCGAATAAAATTGTGCTTTTTTTTCAAACTTTAAATAATGAGGGTAAACTTAGTGCTAAAACCTGTTTTAAAGATTTTGTGACCTACAAAAACGAAAACAAACACTTGTTTACCGACAACTTAAAACGCCTCATTATAAAAACAGCCACTGAAATGGCTCATGCCTTTTCTGGTCTCAATAAATCTGAGCTTATAGTACTTGCTAAACTAGATATTGAATTAAAAAACATATAAATTATGAAAAGTAGTTTTAACGACATAATACATTCTGAAACGCCTGTTTTAGTAGATTTTCATGCCAACTGGTGTGGCCCTTGTAAAATGCTTGCCCCCATATTAAAAGACGTGAAAAGTGAGCTTGGAGAACGCATAAAAATTATAAAAATTGATGTTGATAAAAACCAATCCTTAGCAAGTAAATATCAGGTTAAAGGTGTACCCACAATGTTAATTTTTAAAAACGGCCAACAAGTTTGGAGACAATCTGGTGTGCTTCAAAAAAATCAAATCGTAGAAGCCATAAAACCACATTTGTAAAATGACTTGCAAGTTGATCAATATCATTTTACGTCACAGAAAAAGTATATACTTTTATCACATATCACAATAACACAAAACATTTAGCTATGAAAAAAATTGTAATTGCTTTAATATTAATTCCTTTTTTTGGGTTTACTCAAACTATTAAAAACCTAGATTTTATTGCACCAATGTCCGATGATCTTATCGCGGTACAAAAAAACAATACCTGGGGCTTTATAAATAACGAAGGTACGCTTGTTATAGATTTTAGAGACGATTTGGTATCAACGCCTTCTGCTCAAGGCGAGTATCCTGTTTTTAAAAACGGTAGATGCTTAATTTCTGAAAAAAAAGATGGTATCACCTATTTTGGGTATATCGACAAAACTGGTGAAACCATTATAGAACCGCAATTTTTGAATGCCACAAACTTTGAAAATAACAAGGCTTTGGTGCTTCATGTCATTGAAGAGCGCATTGGAAAAAATGAGATACTCGGTAAAAACGTTGTATTCCATAGGTCTTTTGAAGTGGTTATAGATCAGGACGGTGAAATTAAGAATTATTTAAATCCAGAGGGCGTTAATATTGTTTTAAGCAAAACAAGATTGCGCACGCCTCCAAACATAACATCAAAAAAAATAACCGATAACATCTATGCCGTTTTAAACAAAAATAAGAAATGGACGGTAGAGGTTATCGATAAGTAATATTTATCTAAATGAAAGCAAATCTGAGTCTGGGTCGCGTTTCTGGAATAAAAATTTTGGTGCATTGGACTTTCTTCTTTTTAATCGCATGGATAATTTTTAGCGAGTTAAAAAGAGGGGGCAATACCGAAAGCATAATCTTTAATATCATCTTAATTTTAGCTGTATTCGTATGCGTTGTATTGCATGAATTAGGCCATGCTTTAACCGCGAAACGTTTTGGAATAAACACTAAAAAAATAACCTTATTACCCATTGGAGGTGTAGCTAGTTTAGAGCGCATTCCAGAATCACCCAGACAAGAGTTATTAGTAACTCTGGCAGGTCCTTTAGTAAACGTTGTTATTGCTATATTGCTTTATTTTATTGTTCCTGTACAAGATTACTTGCACCTAAATTTTACAGAAGCTTTTGAGGTTTTGATGACTTATTCTTTTAAAAATCTCTTATTTTATTTATTTATAGTCAACGTTGGTTTGGTTGTTTTTAATATTATTCCAGCATTTCCTATGGATGGCGGACGTATTTTAAGAGCGTTACTAGCCATGCAAATGAATCGTGTAAAGGCTACACAAATCGCATCTAGCATTGGGCAATTTATTGCTGTTTTCTTTTTGTTGGTCGGGTTATTATTTAATCCTTTTTTAATTATAATCGCTTTGTTTATTTTCTTAGGAGCTTATGCCGAAAACCAAATGGTGCAAAATTTGGCTTTACTAAAAGGTCATAATGTTAATGATGCCATGATAACCGATATCACAACTTTTCATCCTAAGGACTCCATAGATTTGGTCGTTAAAAAAATTATTTCTGGTACCGAAAACAACTTTATAGTCATGGAAGATAGCATGGTTAAAGGTATATTGTATCACAAAACTATTATTGAAAACTCTAATAAAAACATTTTAGTTAAAGACCTTATGAGCACCGATTTTAAAACCATAAAAAGTCATGACAGTTTGGATAAAGCATACCCCATAATAGTGAGTGCTAAAATTCCGTTTTTCCCTGTATTAGAAAACGATAAGCTTGTAGGCGTTATCGATAATATTAATTTAAACGAATTCCTCATGCTACAAGCTCAATTAGCGTATTAATCTGGTTTTGCTAAAGCCTAATTCTTTTAATAAAACTAATTGAAACCCCAATGGTAAACTGTATATTTCCCATAATATTTAAAGGTGTATCAAAGCAGAAGAAAGGCTTATAAAATAGCGTTATAATATTCTAAAAACACCATTCGAAAAAATTAAAAAATTGTAAATTTGTTAAGACCAAATAAAAAACGGCTATGAAAAAAATTCTATACGCAACAGATTGTAAAAACAACAGTGCTTCCGGACTAAAATACGCATTTCAATTTAGTCAAGTAATTAAAGCCGAATTGCATATCCTCCATGTTTACGATTTTCCTCAACTTAGCCGTTCCATCATTCAGCCGCGAGAAGCTGTAAAAAAAAGCATGCAACTTGAGCAAAAAGATACCGTTTTAAAATATTGTAAAACACATCTTGGCGACCAATTTAAAGAGGACGCCATAACGATTCATGTGGTCGAAAAAGTATCTGTTGCCAATAGTATTCTAAGCACAGCTAAAACCTTATCTCCAGATTTGGTTATTATTGGCATGAAAGACAGGCAAAGCAATAGAGGACTTTTTGCTGGTAATATAGCAGATAAGTTACTAGACAAAATTGAACGTCCTTTAATGATGGTTCCCAATAGTCTAGAATACAAAAAACTTGAAACTGTGGTGTATGCTACAGATTTTGAAAATGAAGATATTTTTTACATTCAAAAGCTAATAGAAATTGTAAGCCTATTTGATGCTCATTTAGAAATTGTGCATATTCAAAAAACAGATGAAACCGCACCAAAAGAACAAATGGAAGCTTTTAAAAATACCCTGTTAAAACAAATTACTTATTCGAAAATTAGCTTTAGAAACGTGGTATCTACTAAAATAAAATCTGGTTTATTAAGCATTGTAAACAACGAAAAAGTCGACATGCTAGCCATGTTAGAGCGCAAGCAGAGTTTAAGACTAAAGAATATTTTTCACAAAGATCTGGTAAAAAATATGGAGACGACGTTGGCTATACCGATACTTGCGTTTAGCAAAAGTGCTAAAAAAGCAAATTAAAATAATGCGTAATTGTATTGCTAACTTGGCAACAAGCTTAAAAAAAAGAGTCCTCCTGCGAATATTATGGAAAATAAATTTCGATATGCTGGCCTTAGGACTTTAAGATTTAGGACATCAGACTAAAACACTTGTGATAATAATTTTTGTTTTAGGAGTAATCGATATATCAAAATTTCATCAATCGAGAGTCTTACGTGCTTTTTTCCGATGTTAAATTCACTAAATAAAAATTCCTTCCCACTCAATTAATGGTTGAACCAATAAAAAGCAATAACAAAAAAAAACTGCAAGTATGAAATACGCATACACCATACTCTATGTCGAAAACGTCATGGAAACGATTGAATTCTATGAAAAAGCATTTGAGTTTAGGCGAAAATTTATGACACCTGAAAACGATTACGGAGAATTAATTACCGGTGAAACCACAATCGCATTTGCTTCAACAGAATTGGGAAACTCGAATTTTAAAAACGGATTTGAGAAAATAAATAAATCAGGAAAACCATTTGGCGTCGAATTAGCCTTTACAACCGAAAATATAGAAAGGGATTTTCAAAACGCAATAAAATCAGGAGCAACCGAATTTGAGCCTCTTACCGAAAAACCTTGGGGACAAAAGGTAGGTTATTTAAGAGATAATAATGGATTTCTAATTGAAATCTGTACACCAATCAAAAAGCAATGAAAATTTTGAAACAAAATTAACTATAGTGCCTGTCCACTCCACTAACCACAAGCAACCATGATATCTTTTTAATCATTACTGTTTTTTGCAGCCTTTTTTTGTTGGCGCTCTAATTTTTTAAAATAGCCTCGAGTTAAAAAGTTATGCTTAAAAGCTTCCATATTTTCATTAAATTTAGCGGTTCCTTCATTAACACTTTTAATGGTTTCTTTCAGGTTTTCCACCAATTCTTTATCGTTAGACAAATAATTTAAAGCGCCTTCCCCTTCTTTTACATTTATTATGGTTTCATTTAAATTATTAATAACAGTGTTTATTTCTTGACTAGAGGTATTAAGATTAGAAATTATATTTTTAACGCTATTTGCTGCATCGGGATTGTTTAAAAATACGCCAGCAACACTTTCATCCATATCAATTGTATTAAGAATGGAATTAACCTCTTGGATTGTTCTATTCGTGTTTGCACTTACTATTTTTAGATTTTGTACAGTTTGCTTAATATCCTTAGCGACAACCGTATCGTTAATTAACATCCCTAATGTACCTTCTCCTCTATTTATAGCTCTTGTAATCTCCAATAATTCGGCTGTTAGTAATGCCGCATTCTCGTTAGTGACACTTAAGGTATTTAGCATGTTATCGGCTCCTATTTTAGAATAAGATCGTATACTATCGCCTGAGGCAATAACACCAGCCTTGCCTTTTCCTGGAATAATATTAACAATCTTATTACCTACCAAACCATCGGTAGTGATAGTGGCTATAGCATCTTTTTTTATATGTTTTACCATATTCTGTTCAATAACCATATCCACCTTCACGGTAGAATCGTTAATCATGGAAATGGATTTTACCGTCCCTACATTAATTCCAGAAAACCGCACATTATTGCCATGCATTAAACCGTTAACACTATTAAAATGCGCACTAATATGAAATGTTTTAGCAAACATATTCTGACGTTCTCCTATAACGTAAACAGCAACCACAAAAAGCAGTAATGCCACAATAACGAAAACACCCAATTTCATTTTTTCACTAGTTGTTTTATCCATTGTTTTCTTTTTTTTAGAATCGTTTTATTAATTTAATTCATGTTTACCTGTTGATACAAATTAAACAACCAACCTCAACAGATTCACTTACAGTAAACTTACCATGTAAAGTCACAATCCATTTCTTTCCCGCCCATATTTCGGTATAACATAAAACCATAATTTTGGCTATGCTTTGATTTTAGCTCACGCCCATATTATAGTAAAATAACGAGTTCGTGAATCTGCGATTTCTATCTCATCTGAGCAAAAAATAATTCAAATTAACAATACGACATTTCAAAATTAAATTGGTCTTATTTATAATATTCATTTAAAAAATGCTTTTACGTTTTCATCTATAGAGCTCGCTAAATCACTAAAATTACCTTCGGCGTAGTTAACCCCATTTACCAATAAAATAATACGCTCAGACACTACTCTGGCACAATCTACGTCGTGCGTTATAATAAGTGATGATGTTTTATATTCCTTCTGAATTTTACGCATAAGTGCAATAATCTCTTTAGAAGTTATGGGGTCTAAGCCACTAGTTGGCTCATCATACAGAATTATTTTAGGTTTAAGTATTATGGCTCTGGCTAAGGCGATACGACGTTTCATACCTCCAGAAAGTTCGGCTGGCATTAAATTTATCGCTTCTACTAAGCCTACACTTTTAAGGGTCTCAAGAATTAATTTTTCCATATCTGCCTCACCTCTAAATTTGTTTTTATGTCGTCTTAAAGGGAACTCTAAATTCTCCCTTACCGTCATCGAATCGTATAAAGCACTGCCTTGAAACAAATATCCTATTTCGGTACGTAAATCATTTAAAGCATTGCGATTTAAATTTGTAATATCCTTACCCATTACCTTAATACTTCCTGAATCTGCCTGCATTAATCCCACTAAGCATTTAATCATAACCGATTTGCCCGAACCCGATTTGCCCATTAAAACAAGATTCTCACCTTCAAAAAGGTTTAAATTAAATCCTTTTAAAACATGATTATCTCCAAAAGATTTTTTCAAGTCTTTAATTTCAAGCACGCAATTTCTAGAGCTTAAAGATTCTGTGTTTTCGTGTATGATTTGTGTGTGATTCATGGTTTAAATTTCAAAAAATATATCGGTTACAAATACAGCGATAAAGTCAATTATAAAAAGTAACATGGATGAGAATACGACCGCCGAGTTTGCGGCTAAACCCACACCTACAGTCCCTTTTTTACAATAATAACCTTTAAAACACCCTACCAAGCCAATAGCAAATCCGAAGAAAAACGTTTTTATTGTAGCAGGAATAAGATCTCCAAAGCCCAAAGCATTAAACACTTGATTAAAATACAATTGAAACGATACTGCCCCTTTAGCATTTTCTACCAGAAAAGAGCCAAATAATGCTATAGCATCCCCTAGAATAACCAATAAAGGCAACATAAGCGTGGCAGCTAAAACTCTTGTTACAACCAAATACTTAAAGGGATTGGTTCCAGAGACTTCCATGGCATCAATTTGTTCGGTAACCCGCATAGAGCCCAATTCTGCTCCAATTCCAGAGGCTATTCTACCCGCAAAAGTTAAGGCAATAATTACAGGCCCTATCTCTCTAACTATAGAAATGCTAACCATAGAAGGCATCCAAGATGCTGCTCCAAATTCTTCTAAAGTTGGTCGGGTTTGTAAAGTTATAACTAAACCTATAATAAAACCCGTTACAGCAACTAGTAAAATAGATCGATACCCAATACTATAACATTGTCTTATAAGGGCCTTAAATTCAAAAGGGCGAGAAAAAAGCTCTTTAAAAAATCGACTAGCAAAATAAGAAAGTTCGCCAATTTCAACAAAAAACGATTTTATATTAAGGGATTTTAGCATGTAACATGTATTCTAATTTAGAAAAATATGATTTTATGTGTAGGTGTAAAATGATTAAAATCATATCCCGACTGATACTTGTCATGTTATAAATTTTGTTTTCTGCTTATTTTCGACGTTTAAAGTAAAAAAACATGCAAATAGGGTTGGTTTTATCTGGCGGTGGTACGCGTGGTGTTGCTCATATTGGCGTAATAAAAGCTCTGGAAGAGCACAACATTCACCCCACCCATATTGCGGGCACAAGCGCTGGTGCTATTGTAGGAGGCATGTATGCTTATGGATGCAGCTACGAAGCAATTTTTAAGTTTTTTAAAGATACTAATGCCTTAGATATTACTAAATATGCTATAAATAAGCCAGGTTTTATCGATTCAGAAAAATTTTATGCCGATTTTAAAACCTATATAAAAAATGATGATTTTAAGTTTCTTAAAAAAGAGCTTTATATCACAGCAACAGATATTTTAGAAGGCACACTCAAAATCTTTGATCAGGGCGAGTTAATTAAACCTATTTTAGCGTCGGCAACCGTTCCTGGAATATTTGCACCTTTAAAAATAGGACATTCGTATTATATTGATGGCGGCATACTCAATAACTTTCCTGTAGATGTATTACGGGATAAATGCGACAAAATTATTGGGGTTAATATTAACGCATTTGAAAAAACCTCTATAAAAGATTTAAAGCACTCTTATAGCATTATTGAACGTGCTTTTAAATTAAAATTCATTAAAGAAGACCGCGAGAAATTTAAGGACTGTGACCTGTTAATTGCTCCTAAAGCATTAAGTAAATACGGCACATTCGATAAAAAAAATTTAGATCGCATTTTTAAATTAGGCTATGATGCAACGATAAAAGCCTTAGAGGATAGTAAAATTTTCTAACCGAATTAAAAACTTAGGTATAAAACTAAAAAACTCAAAGCTTATCGCCTTGAGTTTTTTTCTAACATACCATTAATTCAATTTTAAGATAGTAAAATATTGGTATGAATACCAAATTAACCAAACGACATTTCAAAATTAAATTGGTTTAACGCTTAAAACTAGAGTACATTATCCATAATATCTTTCACTATTTCTGGGTTTTGTAGTGTAGACGTATCGCCCAAATTACTCGTGTCGTTACTAGCTATTTTTCTTAGTATACGTCGCATAATTTTTCCCGATCGTGTTTTTGGTAAACCGTCTGTAAACTGTATTTTATCTAGTTTTGCAATTGGCCCAATATGTTCGGTAATAATTTGATTTATTTCTTTCCTTAAATTGTCTTGATTTCTACTTTCTCCAGTATCTTTTAAAGTAACATAGCCGTATAAAGCATTACCTTTAACATCGTGAGGAAAACCAACAATAGCCGATTCTGCAACAGCAGGATGTTCGTTTACAGCATCTTCAATAGGTGCAGATCCCAAATTGTGTCCTGAAACTATAATTATATCGTCTACTCTACCCGTAATTCTGTAGTAGCCAACCTCATCTCTTAAGGCGCCATCACCAGTAAAGTATTTACCCTTATAGGTAGAGAAATAGGTTTCTTCATAACGTTCGTGATTTCCCCAAATGCTGCGTGCCATTGATGGCCATGGAAATCTAATACATAACTTACCTTCAACTTGATTTTCGGTTAATTTTGTACCATCTTCACCCATTAAAACAGGCTGAATACCAATAAACGGTAAGGTGGCATAAGTAGGTTTTGTTGGTGTTACAAACGGTATAGGAGTAATCATTATCCCTCCTGTCTCGGTTTGCCACCAGGTATCTACAATCGGACTCTTCTTTTTACCAACATTATCGTTGTACCAATGCCAGGCTTCTTCGTTAATAGGTTCTCCAACAGAACCAAGAACCTTTAATGAGGATAAATCGTATTTATTAATCAAATCGTTACCTTGTCTTGCTAAAGCACGAATGGCCGTTGGTGCGGTGTAAAATTGATTGACCTTATGCTTGTCTACAATGTCCCAAAAACGACCATAATCTGGGTAGCTCGGCACGCCCTCAAACATTAGAGTAGTCGCTCCGTTTAATAATGGACCGTAAACAATATAACTATGCCCTGTTATCCAACCGATATCTGCGGTACACCAATACACGTCATTTTCTTTGTACTGAAATACGTTTTTAAAACTATAGGCGGTATATACCATATACCCTCCAGTTGTATGCACCATGCCTTTTGGTTGCCCTGTAGATCCAGAGGTATATAAAATAAATAAAGGATCTTCTGCTTCCATAATCTCAATGTCACAAACATTAGAAGCTTCATCTAGAAGCGGCTGTATCCATTTATCGCGACCAGCTTTCATATGTACATCCGAGTGAATGCGTTTTACCACTAGGGTAGTCTCAACGCCAGGGCATTGTTCAAGAGCTTCGTCTACAATGCCTTTTAAATCAATAGTTTTTGCTCCTCTGTAAGAACCATCACTAGTTATTACAAGCTTACAATCACTATCGTTAACCCTTGAAGCTATGGCTGTAGACGAGAATCCAGCGAATATTACAGAATGTATGGCTCCAATTCTAGCACAAGCTAAAATAGCTATAGCCAACTCCGGAATCATAGGTAAATAAATACAAACTCTATCGCCTTTTTTTATGCCTTGATTTTTTAAAACGTTAGCAAATTTATTTACCCGCTCGTGTAGCTGTTTGTAAGTTATGTGCTCGGCTGGGTCTTTAGGATCGTTAGACTCGAATAGTATAGCCGTTTTATCGCCTCGTGTAGAAAGATGCCTATCAATACAGTTTTCTGTAATGTTTAGCTGCGCACCTTCAAACCATTTGACTTTAGGTTTTTCAAAACTCCAGCTTAAGACTTCGCTCCATTTTTTTCGCCATAAAAAATGTTCTTCAGCAATCTCTTCCCAAAATTTTTCAGGTTCTTGCACAGATTTTCTATACACTTGATAGTACTCTTCTAAATGCTTAATATGATAATTGCTCATGTCTTTTATGTTTTAAAAGTTAATAAAAAAATTTAAGTTAAATATTAAAAATGCCATCTAACAAAGGCTTCCATAGCAGCATAATGTGCTAAACCTAGTTGATCGTATAAGTTTGCTGTTTCTTTATTTCTATCCTCGGCACGTTGCCAAAATTCTCTACTATCAGATCCTTGAAATACAACACCATCTTTTTGCGATTGATGTTTAAAGATACCTTTTCTTTTCTCCAGGACTTGGTCTGGTCCCATTGGTACCGCCATTTCAATCTCATCGATACCCCATTCTTGCCAAGCGCCTCTGTACAGCCACACCCAACAATCGTCCATGAATTTTTCAGACTTTAAGTTTCTCACTGCTGCAAAAACAGCATCTAAACAGACTTTATGTGTGCCATGCGGATCGGCTAAATCGCCAGCGGCATATATTTGATGTGGTTTGACTTTTGCAATAAGATCTTCTGTCATCTTAATATCTTCTTCACCTAATGGATTTTTTTCAATAGTTCCAGTTTCGTAAAATGGCAATTCCATAAAATGAATTTGCTCATCTGGAATACCAACAAAATGGCAAGTAGATCGTGCTTCTCCTTTTCTTATTAACCCCTTTATGTATCGCACTTCAGGGATATCAATTTCACTCGATTTTTTATTTTTCAGAAAGTTAACCGCCTTGTTATAAATGCTTAACGCCTCATCACTTTCAATACCAAATTTTTCATTATAATCACAAACAAAACTGGCAAAACGCAAGGCTTCATCGTCTGCTACAGCGATATTTCCGGAGGTTTGATAAGCCACATGTACTTCATGTCCTTGCTCGTGCAACCTTTTAAATGTACCTCCCATACTAATAATATCATCGTCTGGATGCGGACTAAAAATGATAACTCGTTTTTTAACAGGTTCTGCACGTTCGGGACGTTTACTATCGTCTGCATTGGGTTTGCCACCAGGCCACCCTGTAATTGTATTTTGTAATTTATTAAATATTTTAATGTTTATATCGTACGCTGGTCCAGAATCTGCTAACAAATCACTCATTCCGTTTTCAATATAGTCGGCATCTGTTAGCATTAAAATAGGCTTATTAACATGAATCGCTAAACTTAACACCGCTTTTCTGATGAGTTTATTCGTCCACACAATCTTTTCGACTAACCACGGAGTATCGATTCTAGTAAGTTTAGATGCCGCTGCCTGGTCTAACACAAAAGTAGCGTTTCTGTGTTCTTGCAAATAAGAAGCTGGAACACGACTAGTTACTGGTCCTTCTGCCGAGGCCTTAATAATGTTAGATTTACTTTCGCCCCATGCTAACAGGATAACCTGCTTGGCCTCCATTATTTTTTTTACTCCAATGGTAATTGCGGTTCTGGGCGTATTATTTAAGCCAGAAAAATCTTTACTTGCCGCAACTCTGGTGATGTGATCTAGAGCTACCAAACGCGTTTTAGAATTTTGAAGGGAACCCGATTCGTTAAAACCAATATGACCGTTACCTCCAATACCTAGAATCTGCAAATCGATACCGCCTAAGGCATCTATTTTAGCCTCAAATTGATCGCAGTAACTTCTAATATCTTCTTTAGCTAAAGTACCATCTGGAATATGACAGTTTTCTGGTAAAATATCCACATGATTAAATAAATGCTCCTGCATAAAGCGCACATAACTGTGTATAGAATCGGGCTCCATGGGATAATATTCATCTAAATTGAATGATATCACGTTTTTAAAACTCAAGCCTTCTTCTTTATGCAAGCGCACTAATTCGGCATACAAGCCCTTTGGTGAAGACCCCGTTGCTAAACCCAAAACACATGGTTCATTTTTAGATTGCTTATCTTTTATAAGTTTTGCTATCTCATTAGCAACTGCTGCAGATGCTGTTATTGAGTTTTCGTAAACAACAGTACCTATATTTTCAAATCTTTTCTCGAAACCTGTTGCTTTGTCTATACTGCTTTCTAACATTATTTTGGTTTTTTAGTTTTATTAATTTTTAAATCTCTCCTTAATACTAGAGCTTTATTTAGCATTGTTTTACAACCTATTTTATGCTATTTTATTATTCTTAGTCTCCTAATCTCTTACGCATCCAAAGTTACAAATGGAACAATTACCGTGAATTAGTTATACTTTTGGCGTCACTTCCAATTTTTAATTCGATGTCCCCAAACAGCAAAAAACAAAATAATCGCATAACAAGGAATTAAAATCCAGTAACTACTAGTTGAAGCTGTCGCAATGGCTTCGGTTTCATTTAAACCTGTAACAACCAATTCGTGTTTACTAGCATCCACTATTCTACCATATAATGGTGGTATTATTGCACCTCCAGAAATAGCCATAATTAATAAGGCCGAAGCTGTTTTAGTAAATTTACCTAACCCATCTAAAGTTAAAGGCCATATTGCTGGCCATACTAGTGCATTTGCAATTCCTAAAGCAGCAACAAATAGGATAGACGTAAATCCTGTAGTGTAAATAATACAGAAACTAAAAATAATACCTAAAATAGCACTTCCCTTTAACGCCGTTTTTTGAGTTATATATTTAGGGATTAATAAAACTCCTGCTGCATAGGTGCCCACCATAGCCATTAGGGTATACGTTGTAAAAAACTTGGCCTCTTCGCCAGAAAAACCAAGAGATAAACCATAAGCAATAATTGTATCGCCAGCGATTACTTCTGCCCCAACATAAACAAATAAGGCCAATACACCTAGCCATAAATGCGGGAATTGAAAAATACTAGTTTTTGTACTTTTTCCCGCCGCTTCTGCTTCCACGTCTTCAGCTTCAACGTGGGGCAAAGGTGCTTTTCTAATTAAAAGGCTAAATATAAATAAAACAGCTGCCATAACAATATAAGGAGTATATACACTGTTGGCTGTCGCATCGAGAAGCACACTTTTCTCTTCTAATGATATTGTTTTTAGCTTCTCTTGAACCTCGTCAATTCCAGAAAGCAATAACGCTCCAAAAATAATTGATCCTAAAGCACCTGCTACCTTATTTGCTATTCCCATCATGGCCATACGCTTCGCTCCACTTTCTATAGGACCTAAGATTGTGATATAAGGATTTGCAGCAGTTTGACAAATAGTCATACCCACACCTTGAATAAAAATGGCTAATAAAAATACCCAATAGGTTCTAGCCTCGGCTGCAGGTATAAAGACCAATGCTCCCAAAGCCATAACAAACAAACCCAAAGACATCCCTTTACGATAGCCTATTTTATTAATTATAAACGAGGCTGGAAGTGCCATAACCACAAAAGAAATGTAAGATGCCGATGCTACCCAATAAGACTGCGCCTCAGTTAATTCATTTATGGTTTTCATAAATGGTATTAAAGCACTATTGATCCAGGTTACAAACCCGAAAATAGCAAACATGCCACCAATTATAATAATAGGCACTAAGGTTTTATTTGAATTTGTATTGTGCTTCATATATTTACTAATTTAAAATTTATAGCTGATTATATCTATCTGTAAAACTGTCTATGAGTTTAAATTGATTTTTTGCACGATCGAAATTGTGCTCTTGGTATTTGGTCTTATAATAAATATCGTTATTTAAATAATCGGTTAAAAACCTTAAAGCCATAATAAATGTCATGGTTTTTGCTGCCAACGGAAGGTAATCGATTTCTGTTGGTGTTAGCGTATCATTCATTTTTTCTAAAAATCCTTTTTTGTAAGCCTTGTAATAATCCAAATTAAACTCGACGATATCTAAATTGGTTTCATCTTCGGCTGCGGTATTACAAATGGTTCTAATAGCATCTCCAAAATCGTAGTGAACAATACCAGGCATCACGGTATCGGTATCAATTACACAAAGCCCTTTATTATTTTTTGAGAATAGGGCGTTCGATATTTTAGTATCGTTATGAGTTACGCGCAATGGGATGTCTCCCGACTCCTTTAAGTGTTGAAGAATATGCATTTCTTCTTTCATATCTGCAACGCGTTCTATATATAATTTCGCATGATCAAGACGTTGTTTCGAAGCGGAATTAAGGGCACTTTCAAACTGAGCATATCGAAATGACATATCGTGAAATTTTGGTATAACTTCAGTTAATTTCGACACCGGAAAATCGTGTGTTAAATTTAAAAACTCGCCAAACAATTTACCACCTTCAAAAGCAATTTCTTCATCTTTAACCGTTTCGTAGGTATAACTATTGTCGATATAATACATTAAATTCCAATAATTCCCGTCGTCTCCTCTATAATAAGCTTGATCTGCTTTAGTTTTCACGAAAGACAAAACGCGCCTATTCAACTCGTTTTGAGGCAAATGCTTGAGCTTTTCTTTAACATGAAGGCTAACATGAAGTTTATTGTTAATTAAACCTGGAACATCTTTAAAGATGTTATGATTAACACGTTGTAATATAAAATAAGGTTTGTTTTTTGTGGTGACTAAATAAGTATCGTTAATATGACCTGATTCCAATTCATGATGCTTAACAAACGTACTGTCATGTTTAAATTGATTAAAAATAAATTCTACCTTTTCTGCAATCATCTACCAAAGTTTTTTTGGGTATTCTCCCTTTATTTTTAATGCCTTTATGGCTTGCTCAACGGTTTTCTTATCTTCTTTATAGGTTACACCAAACCATTTAGAATCCGATTTTAAAACCTGAACAGTTGCCTTTCCCGATTTAATAATCTCGTTTACAATAGTAGGAATGAAAAATTCGGCTTTCAAATTGGTTTGGTTATTTTCTAAAAACGTTTTGAATAAACCTTCTCCAAAATCAAAAATATTTGGAGTAAACCCCCAGAAATTCATTGAAACGACCGTGTTTTCATCAATAGGCACAAAACTCCCATCGTTGTCTTTTCGCATCAATTTACCATCTATTTTTTCAATATGGGTACGCTCGGTGACATCGGTTAAAAATTGGTTTTCATCTACTTGACATTCACCTCTGGAGACATAGCCATGTTCTGAAATTGTATTTTTCAAGAAATAAGCCATGGTGGCAAACTCATAAGACGCAGTGTCCATGGCTTTTAAAGCTTTCGCCATTACAGCAAACGCTTCTTTACCATAAAAATCGTCTCCATTTATAACGGCAAAATTTTCTTTTACAACCTCCTTGGCCATTAAAAGTGCATGTCCCGTTCCCCAAGGTTTAACCCGTTCTGGTTGTATGTATTTTTCTGGAACATTTTCTAACTCTTGGTAAACATAATCAACCTCTGCTCTACCCTGTAATTTTTTACCAATATTTTCTTTAAACTCGGCCTCGAAGCTCTTTCTTATAATAAATACAAATTTACCAAAACCCGCTTGCAACGCGTCGTAAATAGAAAAATCGATAATCGTGTCGCCTTCTTCTGTAAAGCTGTCTAATTGTTTTAATCCTCCATAGCGACTCCCCATGCCAGCAGCTAAAATTACGAGTGTTGGTTTTTTCATCTGGTACTTATTAGTAAAAAGTGATTTCTGAATTTTAAAAATACATTTGTAACTTAAAAAACAGCTGGGTTAAAATATTTCAAAGGAAACAAATCTAACAATAAATTTTTCAATAAAAAAAGGATGTTTAAAACAATCTTTTAGAACACAAATAGTTGAGGTCATCAACATTTACGGCTCTTTAGGTGTTTTATTCTGTTTCGAAATATGTTGAAACCTGATAACTGTTTAAATTAAGCGCTTGCAAATGTTTAAAACTTAATACTTAATTTTCATGTGCTATGACCTCATATAAACCATGCAAAACAATCTTAACATATCTTTTACCCATTTAATTTTGAATGTGGTATAGTTAATTTGGTATTACTACTCCAATTTTAAAACTCCAAAAGACGACGCATTATGGAAGTCTGGAGACTCGGTTTTAGGGTCCACCCAAGTTATCCAAGTGGGTTTATAACTTCCATCTGCTTGTTTACGGTATTTAGCGCGATAAAGTCCTGTTTGAATAATCCCGTCATTTAGTAATTTAAAGGTTTTTAACGAAGACAAACTTATAGCGCCTTCAACCTTGAAATAATTTTCCGTTTTAACAGATTCTACAACAATATCTTTAGCCGGCCAGTGCCAATTAAAATCAAAATTTTTATCAGATTTGGCACGAAAATCCATAATTCTTGGCGTTGGGTCTATTTCTAAACAATAATATGGATTTAAGTTTTTATCTGATCTAAAAAAAAGCTCAACGCGATCGGAATTATTAATGCTATTATAAGTATCGTCTAAACGATCTACATAAACTGCATTGTCGAAAACTTTAAAGCTAAAATACAAATGCGTTTTGCTGTAAAGCACCCTAAATTCTATTTTATTAACAGCACTCTTATCCCATGGCGAATTGAAATCGCAAAGGACTTCAGCCTTTTCCCATGCTATATTATTGTCTAACCCACAGCGACTTGGCGCCTTAACTGCAACAGGATTTACCTTGTATGTTTTCAAAACTATTTGTGTGTTTTTGAGATTAAAAGACGTGTTAATTAGCCCTTTATTTTAATATACAGTACTTAAAAAAACACACCCACTTATAAGCTTATAAATGGATGCGTGAATATAATACTAGGTGTTTTCAATACTTAGATTAATTATTTTCAGTTTGATTAACTTTAATATTCTTTTCCTTTTGAAAAGTGTGCTTAGCATAATTTAATTCTAGGGCATCATAGCGTGCTCTAAATGTGTTTAATCTGTTGCTAAAATCGTCCCAATCTCTGGTTTCTTTGGCCGACCATACCACTTCAGACAACGCTGTCATTCGAGGTAAAATCATGTATTCAACATGATTGGTAGTCTTCATATATTCGGTCCACACGTTACCTTGCGCCCCTAAAATAAATTGGTGTTTATTGGCATCTAATTCTTCTGGAGTAGGCTCGTATGCATAAACATCGGCAACTGTTGTTTTTCCACCAATTGCTAGCGGCTCATTTGCTTTATCTTCTGTTTGAAAATGATCGAAATAACAAGAATGTCCTGGTGTCATAATGACATCGTGGCTCTGTTTAGCAGCTTCAATACCACCTTGAGTACCTCGCCAAGACATTACCGTTGCATTTGGTGCTAAGCCACCCTCTAAAATTTCATCCCAACCAATAATTTGTTTTCCTTTAGAATTTAAGTATTTCTCTATACGTGTAATAAAATAACTCTGTAATTCATGCTCATCTTTTAAGCCTTCATTTTTAATACGGTATTGACAACTTGTACATCTTTTCCAATTTTCTTTTGGGCATTCATCACCACCAATGTGAATATATGTAGAGGGAAACAACGCAATAACTTCGTCTAAAACATCTTCAAGAAAGTTAAAAGTTTTTTCACTTCCAGCACAATATACATCATCAAAAACGCCCCAAGTTTCTTGAACAATTTTGGGGGTTCCAGCCGCTTGAATTTCTCGTCCCTTTTTCGACCCCATACCTCCAGTTACAACCGTGGGTTCATCTGGAAAACAACTTAAGTAAGGGTATGCTGCAATCGCCGCACTACTATGCCCTGGTAATTCTATTTCTGGAATAACGGTAACATGTTTTTTAGAGGCATAAGCCACGATTTCTCTAATATCATCTTGAGTATAAAAACCTCCGTATTTTTTTTGATCGTTCCCTGTACCAGGATGGCGCCCTATTATTGTGCCTTGTCTCCAAGCTCCAACCTCTGTAAGTTTTGGGTATTTTTTTATCTCAATTCTCCAACCTTGATCTTCGGTTAAGTGCCAATGAAACGTATTCATTTTATGCATGGCAATTAAATCGATATATTTTTTTATAAATTCCTTTGGAAAAAAGTGGCGTGCTACATCGAGGTGCATGCCTCTGTAACGGTATCTTGGATTGTCTGAAATAGCTACGGCAGGAATGGTTAATTCTTTTACACTGCTATCTTTAGATTCGACACTTGCAGGCATTAATTGCCTTAGGGTTTGAATACCATAAAACACACCTTTAGGGTTTTTCCCAGATATTTTAATGGTATCGAACGAAACATTTAAAGTATAAGCCTCTTCGTTTTCAATTGTGTCGTCTAGTTTTAGAATAATATTTCCTTGTGCTTCGGATGAAAAACCCACAGACTTTCCTGTTGCAGCATTTAATAGACTTGCCAAAAACTCACCTTCATTCTTTAAAGCCGAACTACCAGTAATTTTTGTGTTTTCGTTCACTAAAAACTTACCAGAAAGCATATTTAATTCCAATGGTTTTGGAATAATTTGATAATCTTCAGGGGTGTTTTTTATATCCTTGTAGTTATTGGTACAAGAAAAAGCTAGTAAACTAAGTAGTGCAATAATCGAAATCCTCATGGTTTGAAATACTTTATTTTGGTTTATAAATATAATCTTTATTTTTATGATCATGACTTATTAAAAACTTTGAATACTATTGCTTAGCACCATAATTTTTGCTCATTTTTATGAAATCTTGCTTAGTTTTATTTTGAAAAGGGATTAAATAAAAACTATAGCTATGCATGTCATTGCTTTTTAATTGATATTTCTTTTGGGGTTTCGAATACCAACTATCGTCACCCCCAACACCACGTTGATCTAAATCGATATTTAACTGTATTAAATCTTTTTCTTTGATGTCTGTTGTGTGCTTTGAGGTGTTTATCTCTGGAATTCCATCTATTCTGTATTTAAGTTCTAGCGTATTCGAGTTCCCATAATCCAACCCAGCTGTGGCGTCAAAATCTTCGTTTTCCATATGAAGGGCACTCACACCTAAACCTTCACGCACATGAGCTGCAACAACCAATAATCCGTTATTATTACCGTTGGAAAATGCCACCCATCTCACATTGGTTTTATAGCCGTTTTCTTGTGGTCTGATGTAAGGGACGTATTGATCTGCAACTTTCGATTGGTACAAATCTACAAATGCCGATGCTTTTCTATCTTGATAATTCTCCCATGGACCACGGCCAAAATAGGTCATACTATCAAATTCTTTTTGAATTTGCATACGCATACCCACTCGTGGTATATCTCCTTTATATTCGCTCGCATTTAAAGTGTTCTCTATTTTTATCACCCCATTATTGTGAAACGTATATACCGATTCGAAAGCAGTTTCCACACCAGGTAAATTATAAGTAACAAATAATTGAATGGCGCCATTAGACAGCTTTACTTGGGCTAATTTTGATACTTCAAAAAACAAAGAAGCCTTTTTCCACTCTATATTATTAACGTGCATTTTGTTACCAAAATCATTATCTGTAAGTCCGCGCCAAAAATTTGGTTTTGGGCCTTTTTCATCTTTTAACAGTTCTTTGCCCTCGTATATGTAAGATGTTATATATCCTTTAGATTGATTAAAAACTGTTTTAAAGTTAGCGTTAGATATAACCGTCTCATCACCCTGCTTTACAACCTTTAGCTCTGCTTTAGTCGATTGATTTGTAGTTTGTATTTTGTATTTTTCGTTTAAAGGAATTTGCTCGCGCGCTACTTCAAAACCTTTTGGTAATAAGCTCCAATCGGTTTTAGTTGTAGCCGATAGATGTACAAAATACTCGGTATTTGGTAAAAACTCAATACCATCAAGACTTAAACGAATAAGTTTACCCGTATTAGGTTCTACTTTAATAGTTTCAACTTCTATGGTTTTTAATGGGTTTCCATCTGCCTTAATGGTAGCGGTAATATTAAAATTTTCAAGATCAGTGAAATCGTATAAGTTCTCTACTAATACTCTTAACTCGTTATATTTATTTAAACCTTTGTTTTTAAAATTAATAAACTCGTGTGCCTTTTTAACCTCATGTAAAGCCGGCTGTGGTGTGCGATCTGGAAATACGATACCATTATTTAAAAAGGTATTATCTGATGGCATATTTTCGCCATAATCACCGCCATAGGCATAAAAACGCTCGCCTTTTTCGTTAGTTTTCCAGATAGATTGATCTACCCAATCCCAAATAAATCCGCCCTGTAGATTATCGTATTGTTCAATAATATCCCAGTAGTCTTGAAAATTACCTGTACTATTTCCCATGGCATGCGCATACTCACTAGGTATAAAAGGCCTGTCGGTTTTAGACCGTCCTATCTCCTCAAAACGTGCCGGACTTGGGTATTGTGGTACAATAATATCGGTGTTTGTATCCATATCATACAAAGTGCCATCACGGTCTTTGTAAGGTCGCTCGTACTGCACCGGGCGCTTGGTGTTATCTATAGCCTTTATGGCATCGTAACCCGCAAAAAAGTTAATACCATTTCCGCCTTCATTGCCCATAGACCAAATAATGACTGAAGGATGATTTTTATCGCGCTCCACCATTCTTACCATGCGTTCAACATGTGCCTTTTGCCATTCTGGTTTTTTAGCTAAAGAGTGTTTCCCGTAATACATACCATGAGACTCAATATTGGCCTCGTCTACCACATATATACCGTAAATATCACATAGCTCGTAAAACCTTCTGCCTCTTGGATAATGACTTAGTCTTACCGCATTTATATTGTTTTCTTTCCATAGACGCATGTCTTTCATCATCATCTCTTCAGACATAACGTGCCCCGTTTCAGGATCGGTTTCTTGAGCATTAACTCCTTTTAAGGTAATGCGTTTACCATTTAAAAGTAATAATCCGTTTTTTAATTTCAACTGTTCTAAATCCGATTTTAGTCGGAATAACTTCAAAAACATGATCTTTTTTATCTTTTAAAGTAATTATTAAATCGTATAAATTGGGATGTTCTGCGCTCCATGGTTTCACTAGCGGTATTTCTGCTTTAAAATTAACATTCATCTTATTATTAGAACCCACTAAAACTGGTAAAGATTTCGAAGCGATTTGCCTCTCATTGTCATCTAATAGTTTAAAGTTAACCTCTATATTTTCATTTTTTGAAAAATGATTTTTTAAAGTCACTTCTACATTGAGTAAACCGTTAATATACGCACCGTCTAGCACAGAAACCACCTCAAAATCTTTAACTCTAATTTTTGGTTGAGCATAAATATAAACACTGCGCTCTATCCCACTAATTCGCCAAAAATCTTGACCTTCGAGATACGAACCATCCGTCCATCTAAATATTTGGATGGCTATGGTATTATTGCCCACTTTTGCTGCCTTGGTAATATTAAATTCTGCAGGTAATTTACTGCCTTGAGAATACCCAATATACTCACCATTTAACCATACAAAACCACCAGATTTCATGGCTCCAATATGCAAAAACAGCTCTTTATCTCCCCAAGATTCATCAATTTGAAAATCTCTACGGTAAGACCCCACAGGATTGTATTGATCTGGTACATCGCCTGGGTTTTTAGGGTATATTCTATCTACCAATTCCATATCTTCTGCAATTGGGGCTTTATAATCGGCAAATTCATATTGATGATTGACATAAATAGGAATACCATAACCTTCAACTTCCCAATTAGACGGCACTTTGATATTGTCCCAGTTTGAAACGTCTTCGTTAGGATTCATAAAAGTTGTAGGTCTGTCTTTTGGGTTTTTCACCCAATTAAACCTCCATAAACCATCTAAACTCTGCCATAAACCGTTGGTACGATTTAAGGCCTCTTTTTCTGAGGTGTATGACGTAAAGGATGCTCGGGCGTCCAATTTATTTTCACCAATAATCTCTGGGTTTTCTATATATAATTGATAGTCTGTAATCGGGTTTTTACTCTGACTATTCAAAGCGAAAAAACTAATGCATGCACAAATGGCTAAGAGGTGTTTTAAGATCATGAACTCGATATTTATTTAAAAATAATTTTTACTGAAATGTGAAAAAACGCATTATAAAATCAAAAGTTGAAGTGATTTTTACACAGCTCGAAACTACTGAAAATTTTAAAATAAATAAAAAGGGAAGAAAATAATTATGGTATCGCAGCTTTAAACACAAAAAAGCTTGATAAAAACCAATAAAATGGTCTAATATCAAGCTTTTTAATAAGGTTTTATTATGGCATAAAACCTGTATACAACCAGAGCTAAACTAGGTTTGATGTCGTTTTATAACTGGTATAAACACCCAAAAGTTACTTATTAATTTTAGAAATTAATGCCTCGAGAGACACCTTATTTTGCTCTCCAGAAACCATATCTTTTAAGGTGTACGTATTAGAGTTAATTTCTTCTTCACCAACTAAAACTACGAACGGAATAGCCCGTTTATTAGCATGATTCATTTGTTTTTTCATTTTGGTCGCGTCTGGATACAACTCGGCATTTATACCCTGTAAACGCAGTTCCTTAATCGCTTTTAAACTAAATAAGGCCTCTTTATCGCCAAAATTAATGAATAGAACCTCTATGTTTTTAGAAACTGTTTCTGGGAATAATCCGAGTTCTTCAAGTACTAAATAGATACGGTCTAGGCCAAAACTAATACCAACACCACTAACATCTTTCATACCAAAAATACCAGTTAAATCGTCGTAGCGTCCGCCACCGCCAATAGAGCCCATTTTAACCTGTTCTGGAGCTGCCACCTCAAAAATAGCCCCTGTGTAATAGTTTAAACCACGTGCTAAAGTAACGTCGAGTTGCAAGGTTGCCGTGGATAAACCTAATTCTGAAATGGCATCATTTATAAACGCCAATTCTTCAATCCCTTTTTTACCAGCTTCGGAGGTGTTCAGAATACTTTTCAAGCCTTCTATTTGAGATTCGAAAGATCCAGACAAATTAAATAAGGGTTGTAATTTAGAAATCCCAGCTTCCGAAATACCTTTAGAAAGCATTTCTTCTTTAACCTTCTCTTCACCAATTTTATCAAGCTTATCGAGTGCCACCGTAAAATCGATTAATTTATCGGACGCGCCAATAACCTCGGCAATACCAGAGAGTATTTTTCTATTGTTAATTTTAATGATTACCCCTTCTAATTTTAAAGCTGAAAACACCGTATCGTAAAGCTGAATAAACTCCACTTCTTGCCACAGGCTTTTGCTTCCAACCACATCGGCATCGCATTGGTAGAACTCTCTGAAACGTCCTTTTTGTGGTCTATCGGCACGCCAAACAGGTTGAATTTGGTAGCGTTTAAAAGGGAATTCTATGTCGTTTTGGTGTTGCACGACGTAACGTGCAAAGGGTACGGTTAAGTCGTAACGGAGTGCTTTTTCTGAGATGGATGCTGTGATTTTACTAGAGTCTTTTTCGAGATAGGCTTGTTCGTTAGCTTTCGATAAAAAATCACCAGAATTTAAAATCTTAAAAATTAATCGGTCGCCTTCTTCGCCATATTTTCCCATCAAGGTATCTGAGTTTTCAAAACTTGGGGTTTCAATAGGTTGAAATCCGAAAGTTTCAAAAGCACCACGAATGGTGTTAAAAATATAATTTCGTTTGGCCACTTGCTCTGGATTAAAATCTCTTGTGCCTTTTGGAATACTTGGTTTTTGAGCCATGTTAATGATCTGCAAAAGCAGTTTTATTTTTTATTTTTTATAATTTATTTATTGATGGTTTCCGCATCGTACCTTTTGGTTTGTGATGGTGTGATGTGGAAACCATTTTATTGTTTGTTGTGTCTTTGCTAAATCAAATCTAGAAAAGTATTATAAACGAACTAGAGATTAATTAAACTCAGTTTTTTACTTTATCTTCCTACTAAATAAGTTTGAGGTGTTAAAATAGCTAATTCACTCTTTTTAAAATCTTTTAAATTTCTTGTAAGAATAATTTTAATTTCCCCGTCTTCTATTGCTGAAAAATTTTGTAATGCATCTTCAAAATCTTTAAATTCAGAATTCAAAGCTTTTATGACCGCATTTTTATCAATTTTCACAATGTCGATAATGTTGAGAAGTTGTTTAATTCTATCAATTACTATATGGTGCTTTCCCGCCTTTCTTAACAAATAGTAAACATTAGAAATTATAACAGGGGTTGTATATCCCTTTATTTCTTTTTCTGCACAAAGATTTAGAATCTCTGCTGAGTAGTCTGAAAACGGTTTTCTGTCGAAAAATAAATCAAGTAGAACATCGGTGTCGATTAGAACTTTTTCCATTTACAAATATTTTTGTTCTAATCGATTTTTGAGCTCTTTTTTATAAGCCATATCTTTTGGCATTTTGAAAGAACCTCTAAGCGATTTTACAGCAGGATTTAGTTTTTTATTTCTACTATTCTCTTCTTCTTGAGTAAGCAGTTTTAAATAGTTTTCAATAATATCAGACAAACTACGATTTTTTGCTTTAGCATAATTTTTAGCTTTTTCGATTATTTCTCTTTCTATCGTTAATGTCAATTTTGTGTTCATAAATAACCAGATTGTGATTTAATGATTATAAAGTTACAAAATAATTTTAATATACGTGTTGGTGTTATTTTTTTTACACGTGTCAATTTAACAATAATTAGAGCTATTTATTTTTATTTATCTTGGTGCTTTAATTTGATCGGTTATTGAAAGAGGTAAGAAATATAGTTTTCTTTTAGTAACATCCACAGTTCTATAATACCAAGTTGAACCATCGGGTGTGCAACCCAGCAGGTATTCAAATTCACTAAGCTTTTTTATTTGGTACTCACCACAAACTTTGAAATCATTTTCTAATATTATTTTACCTAATGTAAAGAATTCATCACTGTTTGGTCCTCTCCAATCGTAAACAATAGCTTTTTGATAAATACTAGGCCCATATGCATCCGAATTCTCACAACCCCTAGATAAAAAAAGAGTTAGCACAAAAATTAGAACCCCTGCAAATATCCAAACACATCCGTTTGACTTTTTTTCTTATATCCACATTTAGGACATGTACTAGCGGTATCACTAATATTTTCGTTGAATTCTGAACAAATAACTAAAGCCATAATTTTAAATTTAATGTATATACAAAAATATATAATGCAAACGTCTTTACCCCCTTTTCGCTAGAAAAAAAGTAAGATAATCATTTCAATTAGTCCATAATTTTAAAAATAGAACTAACCAATAAAAAGATTGCCACGTCGTGCCTCCTCGCAATGACAATAAAGAGAGATAAATCTAATCTTCAATTGTCAACTTTAATAAATTAAATAGGATAAACAACAACCTTTAATTTATAATCTTATAAAAATACTTATACAAATCGCCTTTAGTAATCACCGCTCCTTGTTCAATCATTTTAAATTTATCCAGGTTCTTATCTTCGGTATAATCTTTATAAGCTTGTAAAAATTCCACATTGTCGTCCATTAAATTTTCGCGCAGCCAGTTATAACCTTCTTTGGTGGTAATATCGATTTCATTCTTCAAATTAACCACTATGGCATGCATTTTATCGTCGGCTAAATGAAATAAATACATGTGTTGTGGAGAAATATGTTCTAAATATTCTGCCTTATTTAAGGCGCCTTCCCAGATTAAATCGCTAAAAACATCCAGTTCCATTTCGGCTAATTCAGGCTTATTTTGTTTCAGATTTTCCCACTCTTCAGCAGTCACCGATTGTGTCGCCAGAAAATTAATAAATTCTTGATGTAATTCTTCAAATTGCTCTTTGGTAAGTCTTGCGTATTTCATGTTCTCTTATACGTTTAATTATTTTACAGTATTTAACGCTGCAGCTGCTTGAAACGGTCGGTCTGTGGCCATGATATCTATACCCATATTATGCCAAACCCCATATAATGAATCCCCTTTAGTAGCGGCCTGTTTGTCTAAATTTCCTAAAGTGCCCAGCATGGTTTTAATACCTAATTTATGAATATTATCATACAATTCAATATCAGACAACATCGTGCCAGTAAAGGCTAACATATTTTGTGTTGGTACATTGGCAGCCAATAACCCCGCGAGTTCTTTATGATTTCTAGCCGATACCGATAACAGCAAATCGGGCGCCAATTCGTGTGCCTTAACGGCTTGACTAACATCGTAAGTGATTATGATCGAAATATCTTCTGCCCGATGTTCTCTTATGGTATTAATCACCTCATCCACCTTAACGCTTCGTTTAATATCTACGGTAAGGACCACTTTATTTTTCTTTGCCCAATTTAGCACATCTATAAATTTGGGTATTTTATAGTCCGTTTCATTACCGAAATCGTCAACCAAATTGAAATCTAATAATTCTTCGTAGGTGTACCTATCTAATCTGTCAAACCCCGTTGTTGTGCGGTCTAACGAGTTGTCATGCATAAGCACTAAAACATCATCTTTGGTTTTGGCAACATCTATTTCGAAAATCGCATAAATACTATCGTTTATATATTTTATGGTTTCTAAACAATTTTCTGGATAATTTTCAAGACCTACACCACCGCGATGCACGCTTATTAGCGGGTCTGCATTTGCGTTGTACTTAAATTGATTAATAAGTTTAGAAACTACTAACTCATTGTTTTGTGCTGTATCTATTTTGGATGCTGAATCCTTACATGATACAAAGATTATGGCGAATAACAGAAATGTAAAACGTATCATAGCTATAAGTATAAAATTAAAAAAACCGTTTAGAAAAGCATCTAAACGGTTTAACTATATGGTAATTTAAAGCTTATGCTTGTGCAATAACTTCAAATTCTAAATCTACAGATACTTCTCTGTGTAAACGAACTACAGCAGTGTATTTACCCAATCGCTTTACAGTTGTAAGCGAAATGAATTTTTTGTCGATAGACTGGCCTTCTTTATCTAAAGCTGCCGCAACATCAATGTTGTTTACCGAGCCAAATAATTTATCGCCCGTACCAACTTTAGCAGGTATTTTAATTTCTAATGCTTTTAACGCTTCTGCAATTTTATTCGCATCGTCAATAATTTTCTTTTCTTTAAAAGCACGTTGCTTTAAGTTTTCTGCTAATACTTTTTTAGCAGAAGCCGTAGCTAAAACAGCTTTCTTTTGGGGAATTAAAAAATTTCTACCATAACCGTTCTTAACTGTTACAACATCGTCTTTAAATCCTAAATTTTCAACGTCTTGTTTTAATATAAGTTCCATTGTTATGTGTATTTTATTTTAATAAATCTCCTACGTAAGGCATCAAGGCTAAGTGGCGTGCTCTTTTTACAGCAACAGCAACTTTTCTTTGATACTTTAACGATGTTCCTGTTAAACGACGTGGTAAAATTTTACCTTGCTCGTTTATAAATCGCATTAAAAAATCTGCATCTTTGTAATCAACATACTTGATTCCAGATTTTTGAAACATACAATACTTCTTCTTCTTGTTTGTATCGATATTAAGAGGAGTTAAATATCTAATTTCTCCGTCTTTTTTTCCTTTGGATTGTTGTTCTATTGATGACATAATTAAGCTTTTTGTTTAAGTTTTTCTCGTCTTCGTTCTGCCCAAGATATAGCGTGTTTATCTAACGCTACAGTTAAATAACGCATAAAACGCTCATCACGTCTAAACTCTAATTCTAAAGGCTCGATTACTTCACCAGGTACAGTGTACTCAAACAAGTGATAAAACCCACTTTTCTTTTTCTGAATTGGGTAAGCTAATTTTTTTAGACCCCAGTCTTCTTTAGCTATCATCTTAGCACCGTTAGAAACAAGAAAATCTTCGTATTTCTTTACTGTCTCCTTTATCTGTTCTTCAGATAAAACGGGATTTAAGATGAAAACAGTTTCATAATGATTCATAAAAATTGTTTTTTATTATTAAAAATTGGCTGCAAAATTAGTTATTTCTACCGTTACAAACAAAAATATTTCATTTATATTTTCAGTTTTTTAAAAAATCAATAAAATTATAACTAATCAAAAACACTTCACCGATGATTATAGGATTTTTACCGAATTTATTGTATTTTTGTACCTGCCTTAACTGAAATAAAAAGTGTTATGACATTAAACTGTGTAGTAGTAGACGATTCGGCCTTACAACGTCTCTCCATCGTTAAGTTAGTCGAGAACCATCCAGCTCTCAACTTAGTAGCTGAATACAGCAGTGCTTTAGAGACCAAAAATGGTTTAAATACGCAACAAGTAGATTTAATTTTCTTGGATATAGAAATGCCCGTATTAAATGGGTTCGAACTCTTGGATGTCTTAAAAAACAAACCTCAAATAATTTTTGTTACTGGCAAAACCGAATATGCTTTTAAAGCCTTTAATTACGACGCTACCGATTATTTGCATAAACCTATTACCAGAGAACGCTTTAATGCTTCTGTAGACAAAGCTTTAGATCATCACAAATTAACTTTAGATTTTAAAGAAGAAGAAGGGGAACACATTTTTGTAAAAAGCAACCTTAAAAAACGTAAAGTATATATTAAGGACATTAAATGGATTGAAGCCCTTGGTGATTATGTAAAATTAGTTACAGAAGACACCAGTTTAGTTGTTTTATCTACAATGAAGTCTTTTGAAAAAGAATTACCAGAAGATAAATTTTTAAGAATTCACAAATCTTACATTGTTAATCTTGATAAAATAGATAGATTTAATAGTAAAAATGTTGAAGTTGGTGCTTATGAGATTCCATTAAGCAGAAACAAAAAAACACAGCTGGTTGAAGCTTTAAATAATATCTAGAAGCTAAGCGATATTAAACCAAACTTGTTCTGGTTATCTTCTTCAGTATTTAACAAAAATATACCGGCATCCCGATTTTTATTGAGGTGATATACCTTATACCAAATTAGCCATGTCATGCCGCATATAATTTGTTTACTCACATCTTTCTATTTTATAAATAGGTGTTCATGATGTACTTCGCTGTTCTTTTTCGCCCATATTTCGGTATAAAATAAAACCACAACTCAGGCTATGCTTTGATTTTAGCTCACGCTTCTATTATAGTAGAAAAAAAGAGTTCATGAATCTGCGATTTCTATATCATCTGAACAAAAAATAATTCAAATTAATAATACGACATGTCAAAACTAAATTGGTTTTATACATTAAATTAAAAGGCGCCGGAATTCAACGCGATAAAATCAATGGGGATTTTGTAGTGCGTCTTACAATCTTCAAAAAACGCCGTGTTTCACTAATAATTATCGACATTTAGAACAAGCCTAACCGATCTAAAATCTTTGACACTAAAAAAACTATTGTTTATTTTAGTAATGGCTTCTTTTGTTTTCCCTAAACTTTGTTGCTTGGGTATTTTTATAAGAATGGTTTTGTGAAACTGATTTCTAATTCTAGAAATTGGTGGCGATTCCGGACCTAAAACATGATCGCCAAATACTTGTCTTAAAGCTTTAGCTAACCAAATAGACGCACTCTCTACTCTATTGTAATCTTTATGTTTTAGGGTTATTTTTATTTGTTTATAAACTGGCGGATATTTAAAATTATAACGATCGTTCATTTGTTCTTTAAACATCTCCTTATAATTATTTGTAGAAACCTGTTGAAGTATATTATGGTGCGGATTATAGGTTTGAATTAACACTTTACCACGCTCCTCTGTTCTACCAGCCCTACCAGCCACCTGTAACATTAATTGGAAGCTGCGTTCGTGAGCCCTAAAATCTGGAAAATTCAACATATTATCGGCATTCATGATGCCAACCAACTTCACGTTTCTAAAATCCAAACCTTTGGTTAACATTTGGGTGCCCACCAGAATATCTATCTCTTGCTGCTCTAAAGCGGTAATAATTTTTTCGTAGCCGTATTTTCCGCGTGTGGTGTCTAAATCCATTCGTGCCACTTTATAATCAGGAAACAACAGCTTCACCTCCTCTTCTATTTGCTCGGTACCAAAACCTTTATTATCTAAATCTTGACTACCACAAGCCATACAATCTTGCAACATCGCCATAACATAACCGCAATAATGACAACGTAATTGATTGCGGTATTGATGATAAGTTAAGCTCACATCGCAATTTGGGCATTGTGGCGCATGCCCACAGGTTTTACACTCGATTATAGGCGAAAATCCACGTCGGTTTTGAAACAGAATTATTTGATGTCCTGCCTTCAACGTGTCGGTCATTTCCTCAAGTAATCGATCGCTAAAATGCCCTTTCATAAGCTTCTTTTTATACTTTTCTTTGATATCTACCAATTCGATATCGGGCATTAAAACATCATTAAATCGATGCATCAATTCCACAAAACCATACTTATTTTGTTGGGCATTAAAATAGCTTTCTAAACTTGGTGTTGCCGAACCCAGAAGCACTTTTGCTTGATGAAAATTACCGAGCACAACAGCCGTATCGCGGGCATGATAACGCGGTGCTGGATCGAACTGTTTAAAGGATTGCTCGTGCTCCTCATCAACCACTATTAATCCTAGATTATCAAAAGGCAAAAATACTGATGAACGTGCGCCTAAAATAATTTTCGCTTTCGCGGAATTTTGTAAAACCTTATTCCAAACCTCAACCCGTTCATGTGAAGAATATTTAGAGTGAAAAACACCTACTTGATCCCCAAAATAATTTTGTAAACGGGTTACTAACTGCGTGGTTAAAGCAATTTCTGGCAACAAATACAAAACTTGCTTACCTTGGTTTACAGCGTCTTCAATGAGTTTGACATACACCTCGGTTTTTCCAGAAGAGGTTACACCATGCAATAACGTAACATGGTGCGCTTTAAAAGTCTCTTTTATTTCGCTTAAAGCGGATATTTGATGATTATTTAACGTCTTTGTCGCCTCTGTATCTTCTCCAGAATACTGAACACGGTCTATCTGAATATGATATTCTTCTAGAATACCTTTATCTATTAGAGTTTTAATGATAGCTGTTGAGGCTTCACTTTCTTCTGCTAGATCTGAGACTTTAACAGGTTTTTTGGTTTTGGCAGAAACAGAAAACAGGGTCATTACCACGTCTCGCTGCTTTGGCGCTCGACTTAAATCTTCCAACAGTTTTTGCAAAGCGTCGTTTGAAGCATAATTGGAATGTAATTTTACATAGCGCACCAATTTAGGTTTGTATTTTTCGTAAACCTCTTCTTCAACCGTAATCACTTCTTTCTCAATTAAACGATTTAGTATTGGCAGCACATGTTTCTTGTCTAAGATATTAGAAATGTCATGAATTTTTAAAGACGATTGATTTTGAAGTGCTTCATAAACCAAAAACTCCTCATCTTTTAAAGTGTCGATATCAATAGTATTTTTACTTTTAGTAATAACCGTCTCACTTTCTAAAATAAAGCCACTTGGCAAAGCGGCTCGCATAACATCGCCTAAAGTGCACATATAATAGCTAGAAACCCATTGCCATAATTGGAGTTGTTTCTGGTTTACAATGGGGGTTTCATCTAAAATTTGATGAATGTCTTTTGCTTGGTAAGCTGTTGGCGCTTCACTATGAATTTTAAAAACAACACCTGTATAGATTTTCGATTTCCCAAAAGGTACAGCAACCCGCATTCCCGATTTTAAAAAGTTAAATTCGGCAGCGGTTATACTATAAGTAAATAGTTTTTGTAACGGGACAGGTATAATGACATCAATAAAATACTGCATAAACTAGTTTTGTTTTCGTAGTTTATTCAAAGATGCATTTAATTCATAACCTAACAATAAGATATTTGAATTTAACCACAAATAAAGTAACAGAATTAACAAAGCACCAATAGAACCGTATAATTTATTAAACTGACCAAAGTTTTCGATATACATACCAAACAAGTAAGACGTTAGCACAATGAGTAGCGTAGTAAAAAGCGCACCAATAGAGAAGAACTTAGACTCCTTTCCTTCTCGAGTGCCAAAGTAATAAAGCGTAGCAGTAGCCAAGTAAATTATTATTACAAAAAAAACGTATTGTACAATACGAGTCCACGTGAACACTTGAGAGTCTACCTCATAGCCTCTTTCTTTAAGTACACCAAACAACTCTTGAACCACATAAATTTGAAAATATCCCAACACCACAATCGTAATGATTATTAAAAATGCCAGAATTAAGGAAACACTTAAGGCATAGAGGTATTGCTTAAATATACTTCGCGCAATTTGTTCGTGATAAGAGCTTTCAAACCCAGAAAAAACAGCACTTACGCCATTTGCCATTAAAAGAATAGAGAGTAAGAAAACCGAAGAAAGCAATCCCGTTGGTTTTGTTTTATCGATATTCTCGAAAATGTTTTGAAAGAAAAAATCTGATGTCGTTGGTGGTAAAAACGATTCTAAAAACACCAAAAACTCGTCTCTAAAACCATCTATTGGTATATACGGAATGATTATTAATATAAATAGTAAAAACGGAAAAATAGCCGTAAAAAAATTAAAAGCAATAGCACTTGCTCTCGTTGTTAAAGCACCTCTAATAATACCAATAAAATAAAGCTCTAATAAATCGTAAAACGATAATCCTTCAAGTCCAGGTAATTTTATTTTCTTTAAAAAACGGACTAATACATTTATAACAGGAATTTTCTCTAATTTATCCTCAGTAGGTTTCGTCACGTATTAAAAATTTAATCAATGACCTGTTGGTCAATATCAATAAATATATCACTTTAGTTCGTTTATTTAATGGCCTTTAAACTTAAGTCCATATTATGTACTGAGTGTGTTAAGGCGCCACATGAAATATAATTCACCCCACATTCGGCATAGTGCCTTACTGTAGCCTCGTTTATATTTCCAGAAGACTCCGTAAGACAAGTATTCCCAATCATTTTTACCGCTTTTCTGGTGTCTTCGTAATCAAAATTATCAAGTAAAATTCTATACACACCTTTATTTTTTAAAATCTCTTTCACTTCGGCTAAATTTCTAGCCTCTACCATAATTTCGAGATCCTTACCGGTTTCGTCGAGGTACTGCTTAGTCATTTCAATCGCTTTGGTTATACCTCCAGCAAAATCAATATGGTTATCTTTAAGCATAATCATATCGTACAAAGCAAACCTGTGATTTTCGCCGCCTCCTAATTTAACGGCCCATTTTTCTAAAACTCTGATTCCAGGCGTGGTTTTACGAGTATCCAGAATTTTAGTTTTTGTACCTTCTAACAAATCGACAAAGACTTTGGTTTTTGTTGCAATGGCACTCATACGTTGCATGGCATTTAAAACAGTACGCTCTGCTTTTAAAATAGATTGCGCAGAACCCTCAACGTACATTACAACATCTCCAAAAGTAACCTCAGTGCCATCTTGAATGCGCACATCTAATTTTAAATTTTTATCGACGTAAGCAAATACTTTTTTTGCAAAATTGACCCCGCCAATAACACCTTTATCTTTTACTAAGAGCTTTGCTCTACCTTTGGCGTTTTTTGGAATACACGCCAAAGAACTGTGGTCACCATCACCAACATCTTCTCTTATAGCATTAGAAATTATGTACTTTAACTCGGTATCAAATTGTTCTTGTGTAATCATGTTGTTATATAGTTTGTGCTAAAATAAGAAAAATGAACAACAAAAATTTCAAAAAATAAGTACCAAGTTTTATAAAATTGATTTAAATCTTAGTTTTCTAATTTTTAAACTAAAAAATGTAATTTTGTGGTATGACCATAAAATTGATTGCCATTGGCAAAACCGACAACAAAGAATTAGAAACCCTAATTAAAGCTTATACGAAGCGCTTGGGTTTTTATATTAATTTTAGTTTAGACCTTATACCAGATATTAAAAACACGAAAAGTCTTAGCGAAGCTCAACAAAAACAAAAAGAAGGCGAACTTATTCTTGGGAAACTAAAAGCAACTGATATTTTAATTCTATTCGACGAAAACGGCAAACAATTTGACTCTATTAGTTTTTCAAATTATTTACAAAAACACATGAATTCTGGTATTAAGCAATTGGTTTTTGTTATTGGAGGCCCATACGGATTCTCTGAAGAAGTGTATAAAAAAGCAAATGGGAAAGTGTCGTTATCTAAAATGACATTTTCCCATCAAATGATTCGCTTATTTATTATCGAACAACTTTACAGAGGCTTTACCATTTTACGAAATGAGCCTTACCACCATCGATAACAAATAATACATACTAATGTGTTTTAAAAACCTCTTTACGTTTTTTAAGTTGACGCTCCAAATCGTTAATGGTTTCTCTAACCGAAACTTCGAAATTATTTTCGTTAGAAGTTGCAAATATTCTTGGTCCTGGCAAACTTAATTCAATATTACAGATTTTACCTAAATCGTGCTCTTTCTCATTTTGCTTAAAATACACCATGGCACTAATTAAGAAATCGTATTTATTAAATAGTTTTTGTAGTTTTTCTTCCGTAAAATCAGAAAGGGTTTCGCTTACATCTACACCCACATATTGAAACTTTACTGTCATAACATTGCTTTTTTTGTTAATATTCAAATGTAAAAAAGTTTTCCATTTATAGTAGGCTTTTGGAACGAAATAATTCATAAATATTCGGCTTTCAATTCAAACGAATTAACACATAACTACTTACAACTTCCAATAACTAAAACAAAAATCCAAAAAATTATTTTCGTTGGAATTAAAATCATCCATTTATCCTTTCTAAACTCAAAATACATCGGGGAATCATCATTTATATCAAAATAGCACTTTTAAACAACCAAACCACGGTTAGCAAATTAATATTTGTTTACTTTTACCCCTTAAATTCAAACCATTTTTATGCAACTCGTCTTCGCCACCAATAATCTTAATAAAATAAAGGAGGTACAAGCTTTAATACCTGAACATATTAAACTACTTAGCTTAAAAGACATAGGATGTTTTGAGGATGTCCCAGAAACCCAAAATACCATTGAAGCCAATGCCAAACAAAAAGCGGCATACATTAAAAAGCATTATGGTTATAATTGTTTTGCAGACGATACTGGCCTAGAAGTAGAAGCGCTACAAGGTAAACCAGGAGTGTATTCTGCCCGTTATGCTGGCGAGCAACGCAATGCAGAAGATAACAACAATAAGTTGCTTGAGGCATTAAAAAACAAACAAAACAGACAGGCGCAGTTTAAAACCGTAATTGCTTTAGAATTAGACAACCAACAACATACTTTTACTGGTATCTGCAAAGGAGAAATAACTACTAGTAAATATGGTGAGAAGGGTTTTGGTTACGATCCTATTTTTAAACCTCACGGACATGATATCACATTTGCTGAAATGGAATTAAACTTAAAAAACAGTATCGGTCACCGTGGAAAGGCCATAAATTTGCTCGTAAATTTTTTAAATTCGTAAAAGTTGAGTTTTTTAAACACAAAAAGATAAAATCTTATTGTTTGTTAATCTTGTATTTGTTATATTTAATTTTATGACAGAAGAAGCCTTAGAAAAAGAAAATATTGCCATTGCTAAAGCCTATAAAGAGTTATTAAAGGTAAGCTATACCACGCTTTCAACAGAAGATAAAAAACTAATTCGTAGCGCTTTTGATGTGGCTATTGATGCGCATAAAAATCAGCGCAGAAAATCTGGAGAAGCGTATATATTTCACCCCATAGCAGTGGCAAAAATTGTAGCACAACAAATTGGTTTAGATGGCACCTCTATTGCCGCAGCACTGCTACACGATGTTGTTGAAGATAGTGAGGATTACTCCATAACAGATATCGAGAATTTATTTGGCGAAACTGTAGCAAAAATTGTAAATGGTCTCACAAAAATATCATCACTAAAAAAAGATATGGATGTGTCGCTGCAAGCCGAGAATTTTCGCAAAATGCTTCTTACTTTAAATGATGATGTTCGGGTTATTATTATAAAAATTGCCGATAGGTTGCATAATATGCAAACCATGGGTTCTATGCGAGACGATAAACAAGTTAAAATCGCCTCAGAAACCCTCTATATATATGCTCCTTTAGCGCATAGAATTGGCCTGTACAATATAAAAAGCGAACTTGAAGACTTAGGATTAAAATACACCGAACCCGAAGTTTACAACGACATTTTACATAAAATAAAAGAAAGCAAAGAAGAGCAAGACAAATACATAGAGGACTTTAGTGAGGTTATAAAAAATTCATTGGATAAAGAATTACTTGACTACACCATAAAAGGGCGTCCAAAATCGATATACTCGATACGCCGAAAAATGCAAAATCAAGGCGTTTCGTTCGATGAAGTTTACGATAAATTCGCCGTTAGAATTGTTTATAAAAGCGACCCTGAAAACGAAAAGTTTTTGGCTTGGAAAATTTACTCGATTGTAACCGACCATTTTAGACCAAATCCTACACGCTTACGCGATTGGCTTTCTTCGCCAAAATCTACGGGTTACGAGGCTTTACACATAACCGTAATGGGCCCAAGAGGCCGCTGGGTAGAAGTGCAAATTCGAAGCGAACGTATGAACGAAATCGCAGAAAAAGGCTACGCTGCACATTATAAGTACAAACAAAAAGGTGAGAAAGAGGACAGCTTAGAATCTTGGATTAACAGACTCCAAGAAGCCTTAGAAAGTGCCGATACGAATGCGGTAGATTTTGTAGAACAATTCAAATTAAATCTGTATTCTAAAGAAATATTCGTGTTTACACCGACTGGAGAATTAAAATCCCTCCCAAAAGGAGCCACTGCTTTAGACTTTGCTTTCAGTATTCACACCCAAGTTGGTATGAAAACCCGAGGTGCCAAAGTTAATGGTAAACTGGTACCACTAAGTCATGTTTTGCATAGTGGAGATCAAGTAAATATTTTAACATCAGATTCTGCCAAACCCAATTCCAATTGGCTAGACTATGCCACGACAGCAAGAGCAAGAAGTAAAATTAAAACAGCTCTTAAAGAAGACAGAAAGCTTATTGGTGAAGAAGGTAAAGAGATTTTAAAGCGTAAATTAAAACAACTTAAAATTACTCTTAATGAAAATTCAATAAACGAATTAGTAAATTTCTTTAACCTAAAAACAAGCCTAGACCTCTTTTATAGGGTTGGTATTGGTACTATAGACAATACCATGCTTAAAAATTATGCTGCCTCTAGAAGCAATGCATTAATGAGCTTTTTAAAGAATAAAATCTCACGTAAGCCCACTATAAGAAAAGAAGACTTAGACAAAGATGAAGTTACAGCAAAATACGATTCGCTAGTTTTTGGTAGAGAGGAAGAAAAATTAGATTATAAATTATCAACATGCTGCAACCCCATACCTGGTGATCTCGTTTTTGGATTTCTAACCATTAAAGATGGTATTAAGGTGCATAAAAGAAACTGCCCCAATGCATTAAGTTTGCAGTCCAATTACGCATACAGAATAATGCCGGCAAGATGGATAGATTCATCGCAACAAGAGTTTATGGTTCAAATTATGCTCTCAGGAATAGACCATATTGGTTTGGTAAATGATATAACCAACATTATATCAGAAGACATGCATGTTGACATGAGGAGTATAAGTTTTGAAACTAACGACGGCTTATTTTCTGGAAAAATCAATGTGGTTGTAAAAAACAACAACATTATAAAAAAACTATTACATAAACTTAAAAAAATTAATGGTATCGATAAGGTTACCAGAGTTTAAAAAATAGTGTAAATTTGCCATGACATTATGGAACCGAAAATAGAAAAAAAAAATCAAGACATCGTTAAAAGCGTATTTACAAGCTTTTTAGAAAATAAAGGACATCGAAAAACGCCCGAACGTTACGCTATACTCAAAGAAGTTTATAATAGTAACGAACATTTCGATATCGAGTCTTTGTATCTCACCATGAAAAATAAAAAGTATCGGGTATCTCGAGCTACACTTTATAATACTATCGAACTGCTTTTAGAATGTGGTCTAGTTAGAAAACATCAATTTGGTAAAAATCAAGCGCATTACGAAAAATCGTATTTTGATAGGCAGCACGACCATGTAATACTAACAGACACTGGCGAGGTCATCGAATTTTGCGATCCAAGAATTCAATCTATAAAAAAAACAATCGAAGAGGTTTTCGATATTGAGATAAATAATCATTCACTCTATTTCTACGGGAATAGAAAATCAAACAAATAATTTTAAAATGGCAGTAGATTTACTTCTAGGATTACAATGGGGAGACGAAGGCAAAGGAAAAATTGTTGATGTACTTACCTCTAACTACAACATTATTGCACGTTTTCAGGGTGGTCCAAATGCAGGACACACACTTGTGTTTAACGGAAAAAAACATGTATTACACACAATTCCTTCTGGAATTTTTCATCAAAATGCGACCAATTTAGTAGGAAATGGGGTAGTTATAGATCCCGTAATCTTTAAAAAAGAACTAGATAAACTAGAAGAGCAAGATGTAGACTACAGAAAAACTCTAGTCATTTCACGTAAAGCACATATTATCCTGCCAACACACCGCTTGTTAGATGCTGCTAGTGAAGCCTCTAAAGGAAAGGCTAAAATAGGATCGACACTTAAAGGTATCGGTCCCACTTATATGGATAAAACGGGACGTAATGGTATTCGTGTTGGCGATTTAGAACTAAGCGACTGGAAAGAACGTTACAGAGCCCTTGCAAATAAGCACGAATCGATGATTGCATTTTACAATGTTAACGTTGAATATAATTTAGCCGAGTTAGAAAAAGAATTTTTTGAAGCGATTGAAGTTTTAAAATCTTTAACTTTTATCGATTCTGAAGAATATATTTACCAAGCACAAAAAGCAGGACAATCTATTCTAGCAGAGGGCGCTCAAGGCTCTTTACTAGATATTGATTTTGGAACCTACCCTTTTGTAACCTCTAGTAACACTACGGCAGCTGGTGCTTGTACCGGTCTAGGTGTATCGCCAAATCAAATTGGCGAAGTTATTGGAATTTTTAAAGCCTATACAACCCGTGTGGGATCTGGACCTTTCCCTACAGAATTATTCGATAAAGATGGGGAAACCATGGCTCAAGTTGGTAGAGAATTTGGAGCGACTACCGGACGATCAAGACGCTGTGGCTGGCTCGATTTAATAGCCTTAAAATACGCTTGCCAAGTAAATGGTGTTACACAACTCATGATGATGAAAGGCGATGTGCTCTCTGGTTTCGAAACCTTAAAAATATGTACCGCATACAAATATAAAGGTGAAATTATTCATCATTTCCCTTACAATATAGAACCACAAAACGTACAACCGATATACACCGAGTTCAAAGGATGGTCTGAAGATTTAACACAAATGAGTAACGCTTCAGAATTCCCAAAACCTTTAAACGACTATATTGAATTTATAGAAAAAGAACTGGAAATACCAATTTCTGTGGTGTCTGTAGGTCCCGATAGAAAACAGACTATTTTTAGGAAATAGGCTGCTATTAAAACATAGAAATTTAAACGCTTCAACTTATTTTGAAGCGTTTTTTATTTCGTTGTAAAACCAATTTAATTTTAAAATGTCGTACGGTTAATTTGAATTCTTTATTGTTCAGATGAGATAGAAATCGCAGATTCACGAACTCTTTTTTTTACTATATTAGAAGCGTGAGCTAAAATCAAAGCATAGCCAAAGTTGTGGTTTTATTTTATACCGAAATACAGACGAAAAAGAACTGCGAAGCACATTATGAACAACTATTTGTAAAATAGAAAGATGTGAGTCAACGAATTATGGGTGACATGACATGGTTAATTTGGTATAAATCATAAAAAAAACATAACAGATAATTAAACATCATTATTATCGTTATTTTTGCCTTAAACTTTTTCACCTTGAAACTATCTTATCTTTTTTACAGCATACTTTTTATTTGCATTGGGCATTTTGGTTATAGCCAAGACGCAAAGAAGATTAAAATTGAATTTGCTGGATTTGTCAATATCGATGAAAAATTGCACCCTGGAGCAAAAATACTTACGCGCAACGACCAACAACAAGTACACGTTATTCACGGCGGCGTAAATATGTGGTGCGACCAGGCGATACATTATGGTAATGAAGATTTTGTTGAAGCCTATGGCGATGTTATTGTAAAGCAAGGAGACACGATTAATATGACCTCAGAATATGTTGAGTACAGTGGTAAAACGCAATTAGCCTTCGCTAGTGGCAATGTGGTTTTAAAAGATCCGAACTCCACTATTTCTACAGACACCTTATATTTTGATCGCACCAAACAACAAGCCTTTTATAATGCTGGAGGTACAGTGGTTAAAGATTCGTCTGGTACAATTACTAGTAAAATTGGACGCTATTATATGGAAAACAAAAAATACCAGTTTGTTGAAAATGTGGTTTTAATTAACGAAGAAGCCAAAGTAGAATCTAATTTTTTTGATTTTTATTCAGATAGTGGTCACGCCTACTTATTTGGCCCTTCTACTATTACCACTCCAGAGAGTGTAACCTATTGCGAAAAAGGCTTTTACGATACCAAAACCAAAACAGGTTATGCGATGAAAAAAGCCAAAATAAACTACAACAATAGAACTATAGAAGGAGATAGTTTATATTTTGACAATAATACCGGTTTTGCCTCAGCAACCAATAACATAACCGTTACCGATAGTTTAAACAAGAGCCTTTTGCGTGGTCATTATGCTGAAGTTTTTAGACCAAAAGACTCGATGTTTATAACAAAACGCGCGTTGGCAATTACCAAGCAACAGCAAGATTCTATTTATATACATGCAGACACACTTATGCTAACTGGCAAACCAGATAAACGCATTACGAGAGCTTTTAGAAATGCCCGTATCTACAAAAGCGATATGAGCGCTAAAGCAGACTCTATACACATGAATCAAGAAACTGGTTTAACACAACTTATAAACATCTCGAAATTTGATGTAGATGATGCTTTCGCCGTAAAACGAAAACCCATTATTTGGAATATAAAAAATCAAATGACAGGCGATACCATACATTTAAAATCTAATACTAAAACCGATAAATTAGATTCACTTATTGTTTTCGATAATGCTTTTATAATAAGCAAAGACACCTTAGGCACTGGTTACAACCAGATAAACGGAAAAAAACTATACGGCTTATTCAATGAAGAAAATGACTTGTATCAGGTAGATATCATTCAAAATGCGCAGTCTATATATTATTTGAGAAATGACGATAATGAATTAGTGGGGATTGATAAATCGAAATCTGGGAGTATTAAAATTTTAATCGAAAATCGAGATATTGAAGAGGTTAGAAAAATAAATCAAATAGACGGCAATGTATACCCCGAATCTAAATACCCTAAAAACGAGCAGCTTTTAAAAGGTTTCGATTGGCGAGAAGATGAGCGCCCAAAAAGTGTAGAAGACTTATTTAAGGATAATCCGCCTTTGGTTTTACCAATAATAAAAGGTCTAGACGACTATGTGCCTCAAGAAGACTTTGTAGATGAAGGGATGCTAGAACGTATCGAAAAAGCAGATAAAGAAGCTCGACCCACTCTAAACCAAAAGTCTAAAGCATCGAGAAATTTACCAAAACCTAACAAGAATAGTATGATGCTAGACACTACCAAACTCGAAACCACAAGAAAACCTAAAAAGGCTACAAACCAACAGTAAATGAAAACCGATTTTTTTAAACATCAAGCACAAACTTCGCCCCATCCTTTAGCCATGGAGATTTCGCATGCTAAAGGTTCGTATATATACGACACTAATAATAAAGCGCATCTTGATTTTGTTGCTGGTGTTTCAGCATGTACATTGGGTCACAACCACCCCAAAGTGGTAAGTGCGATAAAATCGCAATTAGATAAGTATATGCACGTTATGGTGTATGGCGAGTATATTCAAGAACCCGCCGTAAAGCTTACAAAGTTATTAGCCGATTATTTACCTGAATCTTTAAACAAAACCTATTTAACAAATTCAGGAACCGAAGCCATAGAAGGGGCCTTAAAATTGGCAAAACGCGCCACAGGAAGAAGTGAGATTATTGCAGCTAAGAATGCTTATCACGGCAATACCATGGGAGCAATGAGTGTTATGGGATTTGAAGAACGCAAACAAGCCTATCGTCCGCTACTGCCTCATATTCGATTTATTGATTTTAATAATACATCAGACTTAAAATATATAACCCAAAACACCGCTTGTGTTATTTTAGAAACTATTCAAGGAGGTGCTGGTTTTATTGAACCCAAAGATAATTATTTAACAAAAGTTAAAAACCGATGTAAAGAAGTTGGCGCCTTACTCATTTTAGACGAGATTCAACCTGGAGTGGGCAGAACGGGCAAACTTTTTGGATTTCAGCATTACAATTGCACTCCAGATATTTTGGTGACAGGAAAAGGTTTAGGCGGCGGTATGCCAATTGGCGCATTTACAGCGTCTAAAAAACTTATGGATTTATTAGCAGACAAGCCTAAACTTGGTCATATCACCACCTTTGGAGGACACCCCGTTATTGCGGCCTCTGCCTTAACAACATTACAAGAAGTGACTACAAGCACAATCATGGAGGACGTTCTTGAGAAAGAGCAATTATTTCGAAAACTATTAATCCATCCTTTAATTAAAGAAATTCGAGGAAAAGGACTAATGCTCGCCCTTATAACACCTTCTGAAAAAATAACAAACGATTTAATTCTAAGTTGTAAAGATCATGGATTAATACTGTTCTGGTTGCTCTTTGAGCCTAAAGCGGTAAGAATTACACCGCCTTTAACTATTTCAAACAAAGAAATCACCGAAGGCTGTGCACTCATTATCAAAATTCTTGATACTTTAGAAAAGCAAAACACGATTTAAAACCACAAACAATAACAAAAAAACAATGCAAAAACGACAGTTATGGTATAACTGTTGATTACTTTGTTAAAAAGATTTAAGATGTCATGCATAAAAACAATGTTAGAGTCTTAACTTTATTAAAAGTAGAAAACCACAAAAGTGCTTATGGAGTTTAGTTATAACGACAACGATAATTTACCAATAATAAAATTTGAATCGATGCTAAAAACAAATCATGTTTTGTTTTTCGACTCGGAAGAATTTGAAAATATTATTCATCACTACCTCAATGAAGGTAAAATTAACATTGCCAAAAAAGCGATTAAATTTGGTTTAGACCAGCATCCAACTTCAATTAACTTAAGACTATTTAAAGTTGAAATTTTTGTTTTTGAAGATAAGTTGGATGATGCCGATACATTATTACATGAACTTTACAATTTAGACCCTTTTAATGAAGAGATCTATATTCAAAAAGCAAATATTCTATCTAAAAGAAATGATCACTTAAAAGCTATTGAGGTCTTAAAAAAAGCTGTAGAACTCACTAATGATGTTGTAGATTTATACGCTTTAATAGGCATGGAATATTTATTTTTAGATCAATTTGAAAATGCTAAAACCTATTTTATAAAATGTTTAGAGCATGACATAAATGACTACTCGGCACTTTACAATGTTATTTATTGCTTTGAATACCTTAACGATAACGAAGCTGCAATAACATTTTTAAATACGTTTTTAGATAAAAACCCCTATTGTGAAGTCGCCTGGCATCAACTAGGAAAACAATATTTTGTACTAAAAGAGTACAACAAAGCCCTATCGGCTTATGATTTTGCCATCATTTCAGATGATACATTTGTGGGCGCATATTTAGAACGCGGTAAAGTTCTTGAAAAATTAAAACGCTACAACGACGCTATAGAAAATTACAAAATTACCCTCAACTTAGAAGATCCAACATCGTTTGCCTTATTGCGAATTGGCAAGTGCTACGAGAAACTAAAAAATGAAGATTTGGCGGTTCAATATTATTACAAAACTGTGCACGAAGACCCCATGTTAGATAAAGGTTGGATCGCAATTACAAAGTTTTTTAATAAAAAACAAAATTACCAGAAGGCGCTTTATTACATTAATAAAGCCATTAATCTTGACACAGAAAACGTTATATACTGGAAGTTGTACTCGCAAATTAATCAAAGATTAGGTCTATTTGAAGAAGCAGAACGCGGCTATAAAAAAACTTTAGAACTGGGTAATTACGAATTAAACACTTGGTTATCTCGAGGCGACTTGTTAATAAAATTAGGAGAACCTCAAGCAGCGATTTATAATTTTGAGCAAGCCGCAGAGTTTTACCCAGAGAACGCCGAATTGGAGTATCGTTTAGCTGGGCTTTATTTCTCTATAAACGAAAACGACAAAGGCACTTTTTATTTAAAAAACGGTTTAAAGCATAACCGAGAATACAATTTTATTATAGAAGAGCTTTTTCCGATCATCTCTAAAAGAATACTAGTAAAAAACCTACTTAAAACAAATCCGTAAGTAAACGTTTAATTAAAATACATACCTTTGGTTGCTGCTTAAAAATCAAAATATGCAAAGACGTTTATTAGACTATGTCATTATTTCTTTAAAAGGTGTCGCCATGGGAGCAGCAGATGCTGTTCCTGGAGTTTCTGGTGGCACAATCGCTTTTATTTCGGGCATTTACGAAGAACTTATTTCGAGTATTAGCAACATTAACCTCGCCTTATTTAAAACGCTTTTTACAAAAGGAATAGGCGCCTTTTGGAAACAGGCTAACGGTAATTTTATAACTGCACTCTTACTCGGGGTAATCGTTAGTTTTATCTCGTTTATGAGGCTTGCCAAATACTTACTAGAACATCACCCTATTTTAATCTGGTCGTTCTTTTTTGGACTTATTGTAGCCAGTATTTATTTTGTAGGAAAACAAATCTCTAAATGGACTATCGCTACAGTATTAAGCTTAATAGTTGGTGCCGCAATAGCCTACTATATTACTACCCTGCCCGCGCTTGCCAATAACGATAATTCTTGGTTTTTATTTCTATCGGGGGCACTCGCTATTTGCGCTATGATACTCCCAGGTATTTCTGGTTCTTTTATTTTAATAATTCTTGGGGCATACAAAACCTTAAGTGTTGCTATTCATGATTTCGATGTAAAAAAAATAGCTGTTTTCGCCACTGGCGCCCTTGTAGGCTTACTGTCTTTTAGTCATGTTTTAAAATGGCTGTTTAAACATTATCACAACATCACACTGGCTATACTTACTGGTTTTATCTTTGGATCTTTAGATAAAGTTTGGCCGTGGAAAAAAACAGTTTCGGTAATGTTCGATCAAACAGGAGAAGTTATGCCTTTTAGCGAAGTGTCTAACCTGGGAACACTTGCGGTTTGGCAAAAAAGCACAAATACTTTCGAAGGGTATAAAACCGTAATAGAACGCAGTGTTTCTGCCTTCCACTACTCGGAAATAAATAATTATACCAACCCGCAAACCATACAAGCCATTGGCTTAATGATTCTGGGATTTTTTACTATTTTTATTTTAGAAAAACTAGGCTCTAAAAAAATATAATGCAAAGCACCAGAACTTTTACAGACAAGATTTTTCTAATTCTAAAAGGATTAGGCATGGGAGCGGCTAACAAAGTTCCTGGAGTATCTGGTGGTGTTGTAGCTTTTGTAGCTGGTTTTTACGAAGAGTTTATTTACTCGCTTCAAAAAGTGAATGGCAAAGCATTAAAGCTATTAATTAATGGACGCTTTAAAAGTTTCTATCAATATATAAACGGACGATTTTTAAGTTTACTTTTCCTCGGGATGGTAATTAGCTATTTTAGTGTCTCAAAAATCTTAGATTATCTCATAAAACATTATGAATTATTTGTTTGGAGTGTTTTTTTTGGGATGATTATCGGTTCTATTTTTTATCTCTATAAGGATTTTAAAGACTGGAATTACAGAACTTATTTAGCGCTATTTGTAAGTATCGCCCTAGGTTTAAGTGTAAGCTTTTTAAACCCTGCTAAAGAAAACGATAACCTTTGGTTTGTATTTTTCTGCGGAATAATTAGCGTTTCAGGAATGACCCTTCCCGGATTTTCTGGTTCCTTTATTCTTATTATCTTAGGTAATTATGTATTATTATTAGTGGATTCGGTAAATGCTTTATACGATAGCGTCTCTGATATTCTTACCGGAAATTTCAATTTTATTGAAGACCCTAAACGCTTAAGATTATTACAGGTTTTAGGAGTTTTTACTTTAGGCTCGATAACAGGTTTGGTAACTTTCTCTCATCTTTTAAGTTATATCCTAAAGCATTACAAAAGCATTACGCTAGCCGCCATTATAGGCTTTATTGTAGGGTCTTTAGGTGTGGTTTGGCCATGGAAAAAAACCATTTATCAAATAAACGAAAATGGCAATTTTATACTAGATTCTACCGGAGAAAAAATCATATCTAATTACAAACGATTTATACCCGAATTAAACACAGAAACTTTCTATGCCGTGATATTTATTGCTATAGGCATGCTTATAGTATTAGCCCTTGAAGCTTACGGTAAAAAAACAAGAAAAACAAAATGAAAAAACTAGGACTTTTAGGCAAAAATATATCGTATTCATTTTCAAAATCCTATTTCGAAAATAAATTTAAAAACGAAAACATTAAGGATATCACTTATGAAAATTTCGATATCAACGCCATCGATTTATTTCCCGAGATACTAAAAAATACAAAAAATCTAAAAGGTCTCAGCGTTACCATTCCATATAAAGAAGCGGTTATTCCTTATCTCGATAAATTAAACAAAAAAGCAAAGGCTATTGGTGCTGTAAACACCATAAAAATAACTAAAAAAGGAAAGCTTGTAGGCTACAATACAGATTGCTATGGGTTTAAAAAATCATTAAAACCATTTTTAAAATCACAGCATAAAAAAGCTTTAATTTTAGGCACTGGAGGGGCGAGTAAAGCCATTGCTTATAGCTTAACAGACCTTAACATCCCCTACAGCTATGTATCTCGAACAGTTTCAAAACAGGTTCAATTTACGTATGCCACTTTAACTCCAGACATTATAAAAGATCATCAAATTATCATAAACTGCACACCCTTAGGTACATTCCCAAATGTAGATGATTGTCCAAACATTCCCTACAGCGCAATTTCGGCGAAACATATTCTATTCGATTTAATTTACAATCCTGAAGAAACCAAATTCCTCAATCACGGAAAAAACGCTAACGCTACAATTATAAACGGATTGGATATGTTGAAATTTCAAGCCGAAAAAGCTTGGTCTATTTGGGATTTACATTAAAAAACCAATTTAACTTATTAAAAAGTTTATTCAGTTTTGTAAATACTATACTTGTTACTATCTTTAAACAATTAAAAGTATTAAACGAACCTAAACATTTTTTAAATGTCTGAGATAGATAAGGCAAACAAAGCCGACGGAATAGAAGAAAACAAACCAGTTAATACCAACGATGAAGGGGTAAAAAACACCACATCAGATTTAAAAGAATCTGTATCACTTGAAACTTCAAATCAATCTGCAAATGCAGATACGCACAAGGAGATTAAAGAAACTTCAACAAAAGAAGATCCTAATAAGGACACCCCTAATAATGAAGATGTTATTACTGAAATAGAAACATCTAATGCAGAAGACGCTGAAGACGATGGTAATAAAGATCGACATACCATTACGGTTAAAGAATACGACAAAATGTCTTTAGAAGCTTTAACGGCAGAACTTGAAACCCTTATAAAAACTCAAAAAATTCAAGCTATTAAGTCTCATGTAGACTCTATAAATAGTGAATTTAAAACCAAGTTTCAAGCTTTACTGGATGAGAAAAAATCGGATTTTCTTAACAATGGCGGTAACGAAATAGATTTTTTCTACTCATCTCCCATCCAAAAGCGTTATAAGGCCACTTATAAAGAATACCGAAATAAGCTAAACGAACACTATAAAAGTTTAGAGAAAAACCTGAAACAAAACCTAGCAGATAAACTCCAAATTATTGAAGAGTTAAAAGGTTTAGTAAATCTTGAAGAAAACATTAACACCACCTACAAGCACTTTAAAGAACTTCAAGAACGCTGGAGGAATACAGGACCAATACCAAGAGATAAGTACAATAACGCATGGAATTCGTACCACCACCATGTAGAAATGTTTTACGACTTTTTACACCTAAACAGAGACCTACGCGATTTAGACTTTAAACACAATTTAGACAAAAAGTTAAAAATTATTGAGCGAGCTGAAGAACTTGCTGCAGATACGGATGTGATGCGGGCTTTTAGAGAATTACAAGAACTTCATAAAATGTGGAAAGAAGAGCTTGGTCCGGTAGCTAGAGAACATCGCGAAGACATTTGGGAGCGATTTAAAGCGGCTACAAAAATTATTAATGACAAACGTCAAGAATACTATAAGGAAATAGACAAGGTTTACGAAAAAAACCTGGAAAACAAACTTGCCATTATCGCAAAAATTGAAGCCATCAACACCCAAACAAATGGCTCCCATAGTGTGTGGCAAAAGAGAATAAAAACAGTAGAAGCTTTGCGAAACGACTTTTTTAATGCTGGTAAAGTGCCTATAAAAGTTAACGAAGCCACTTGGGCTAAATTTAAAACTGCCGTTAGAGCATTTAACAAAAATAAAAATGCATTTTATAAAGGTTTAAAAAAGGAACAATTTGAGAACCTTCAAAAAAAGTTAGAACTTATTAAAATTGCAGAAGACAATAAAGATAGTGACGATTTTGAGGCTACAACGCCACTGATGAAAAAAATCCAAAGTGATTGGAAAAAAATTGGTCATGTGCCTCGCAAAGACAGCGACAAAATATGGAAACAATTCAAAGCCGCATGCAACCATTATTTTGATAAATTAAATGCGCAAAGAAATGCTGCCAGTCAAGAACAAGTAGATGCTTATAACAAAAAGCAAGAACTTTTAAATAGCCTAAAAGATTTAAGCTTATCTGGAGATAAAGATAAAGACCTATCTACTATAAAAGCACAAATTGACACCTGGAAAAGTATTGGCAGAGTGCCAAACGACAAACGTTATATTGAAGGGAAGTTTAATAAATTACTAGACGGATTATTTTCTAAATTGAAAATGGATAAGAATGCCTTAGAAATGATTAAATATGAAAATAAACTAGAAAACTTAAGCAGTGGCGATAACGACACTAGAAACCTTGATAATGAACGTATTTTTATTAGAAAGAAAATAGACGAGGTTAAAAGCCAAATTAATCAACTAGAGAATAACCTGCAGTTTTTTAGTAATGTTGATGATGAGAATCCGCTAGTGAAAGAAGTCCACCATAATATTGAGGCACACAAAAAAGATTTAGAGCTTTGGAAAACTAAACTTAGTAAGATTAAGGCAATGTATTAAAAGCATAATTAACTAGCCTTAAATAGTCGATTCAGATTAACTAAGGCTAGTGTTTTTATAATAATTATTTAAAGTTTATAAAAACGCTCAACAATATCGTCGTAACTTTTAATCGTTTTTTTAATCCAATCCAAACGTTTTACAAGCATTTCTTCTTCAGATAATTGCCAATTAACCTCTGTTTGTTTCAGTTTTGTAATAACATGTTGTAAAATAATGGCTGCCGATACCGAAATATTCAAGCTTTCTGTAAATCCAAACATAGGTATTTTTAAAAAACAATCAGCTTGATCAATAACTTCTTCCGATAGGCCTTCGGTCTCTCTTCCAAAGAAAAAACACGATTTTTTTGTCACATCAAATTCATGAAGTACAGCATCGTTTTCATGTGGGGTTGTCGCTACTATTTGATACCCCTTTTGTTTTAAATCTTGCAGACAATCTTTTACGGCATGAAACCTATTGATATCCACCCATTTTTGAGCACCCATAGCAATTTCTCTATCTATGCGCTTTGAATTCTGCTCTTCAACAATATGAATTTCCTGAATACCAAACACATCGCAACTTCGCATTACTGCGCTGGTGTTATGCAATTGATATACATCTTCGGTAGCCACCGTAAAATGTTTGGTTCGTTGGGATAAAACAGCATCAAAACGCGCTTTACGTTCTGGAGTTAGGTAAGTTTCTAAATGTTCTAAAAGTTTTAAATCGATCATCGTAAAAGTTAAACTTCGAAATTAGTAAAATTGAATCAAATTTTTTACTTTGTTTAAATTATAAATAACTTCTTTTTAAAATATGAAAAAACATATAGTTGTACTCACTGGTGCTGGAGTTAGTGCTGAGAGCGGTTTAAGTACTTTTAGAGATGCCGATGGTTTATGGGAAGGACACGACGTTATGGAGGTCGCTTCACCCCAAGGTTTTAGCAATAACCCTGCATTAGTTTTAGATTTTTATAACCAACGCAGACGACAACTATTACAGGTAAAACCCAATGAGGCGCATAAAGACTTGGCGCATTTAGAAACCGATTTTCAGGTAACCATTATCACGCAAAACGTTGATAATTTGCACGAACAAGCTGGAAGTTCTATGGTGATTCATTTACATGGCGAATTATTTAAAGTGAGAAGCACTGGGAATGAAAATGATATTAAGCACTGGGAGAGCGATTTGGTTTTGGGAGATACTTGCAAAAACGGCCATCAATTAAGACCACACATTGTTTGGTTTGGTGAAGATGTACCTCTAATACCCAAAGCCATAAGTATTTGTGAAACTGCTGATATTTTAATTGTAATTGGCACCAGTATGCAAGTCTATCCCGCGGCAAGTTTAATGCATTATGTACCCGAAAATACACCAACATTTTTCATAGATCCTAAGCCCAATATGATTAGTAATAAAAACTTAACCGTTATCGCAGAACCCGCTACCATTGGTGTAAAAAAAGTTGTTTCCCTGTTAAAAAAATGACCTTGTAAAATCTTATGAATTAACGGTTGTTTTTGTACCCAAAGCTTTAAAAAAAACAATTTAGGCTGTATTATTATTTGTTTTCATCTCAAATTTCAGCAATCTCAAAGCATTTAAGACTACAATAATTGTAGAGCCTTCATGACCAACAACAGCGGGACCTATAGCTATGGCACCCATAAGGGTTAAAGGCACTAAAAACATGACCATACCTAAACTAATTATTAGGTTTTGTTTGATGATGCGATTTGCTTGCCTACTTAAACTTATAGCGAACGGAAGATTGTCGAGCCTATCTGCCATTAGTGCAATATCGGCTGTTTCTAAAGCAACATCCGATCCTGCTGCTCCCATAGCAATCCCCACCGTACTTTTTGCCATTGCAGGCGCATCGTTTACCCCATCGCCAACCATAGCAACCGCGCCTTCTTGATGTATTAATTGCTCTATAGCCTTAACCTTATCTTCGGGTAGTAAATCGCCCATAGGATTTGTTATTCCAAGAGTTTTGGCAATGGCGTTTGCCACTTTTTGGTTATCACCTGTAAGCATAATCATGCGCTTAATGCCTATTTTTTTTAGTTTGGTTATGGTTGCAATAGCTTCGGGTCTTGCGATATCCATTGCCGCAATTATGCCTAAATACTCCTCATCTCGATGCACAATCATAGCCGTATGGCCAGTAGATTCAAGCTCGGCCATCTTCTGGTCTATGTCATCAGGAACACGAGCACCAGTAAGTTCTTCAAAAAGCCTTCTATTCCCAATGTGAACAGTACTGCTATTCAAACTAGCTTGAATGCCTCTCGCCGTTAAAGATTTAAGCTTATCGGCTATTGGGATCTCAATATTTCCCAATACTTTTCTACCACCATCTACTATTGCGGCTGCCAGGGGATGATCACTCAATGCCTCGACAGCCACCGCCACTTTTAAAAGCTCTGTTTTGGTGACTTCACCAAAGGGAATGGCGTTTGTTAAGGTTGGTCTGCCCTCGGTTAGTGTCCCTGTTTTATCAAAAGCAATAGCACTTATCCCTCCTAAATCTTCGAGCGGACGCCCCCCTTTAAATAACACTCCTTGACGTGCTGCTCTAGCAATTCCAGCTAATACAGCACTAGGTGTAGAAATGGCAAGTGCACAAGGTGAAGCTGCTATTAATACAGACATCGCTCTGTAAAAACTCTCTTGAAAAGTTTCATCAATAACTAAAAACCCAAATAATAATAACACAACAAAAAGAAGTACAACAGGAACATAATACTTTTCAAATTTATCTGTAAGATGTTGCGTTGGTGATTTTTGTGTTTCGGCTTCTTTTACTAAATAAATTAGCCGTGACAACGTACTGTCTTTTGCTTCCTTTAAAACTTTAATTTCTAGCGCACCGCTACCATTAATGGTACCTGCGAAAACACGGTGTTCAGGAAGAAGTTTTGTAATCTCTTTTTCATCTTGCCAGTTAGAACTCGGATATTTGTTAATGGGCATACTCTCGCCCGTTATCGATGCTTGATCCACGGCACTTGTGCCTTTAGCAACTACACCATCGGCAGCGATTTTCGAGTTTGGTCTAACGACAATAATATCCCCAACTTTTAGGCGCTCAATCGGGACTTCTTTCAACCCATCATTATATTTAACAAGTGCCACTGAGGGTGCTAAGTTTGAAAGCGCAGTAATAGATTTACGTGCGCGTTCCATAGCATAATGCTCTAAGGCATGACCTAGACTAAACAAAAAGAGCAACAAGGCGCTTTCACCCCATTTCCCCAATATGGCAGCACCTACAGCTGCAAATAACATCAAAAAATCAATTTTAAACTGACCTTTTAACAAATCTTGACCTGCCGAAATGAAAGTAAAAACACCTCCAAAAATCGCTCCAATAATAAAAAGTGTTGTTGTTGTATTTGCAAAACCAGAGACAAAAGAAAAGCCCAACCCTAAAACCCAAAATACACCACTAATTACAGCAAAATAAAGCTCTGTGTTTTTTCCGAAAATATTCAGATTAAAATGGCTATGACCAGATTTAGTGTGCTTATGGAGAGCTTTTTGGTTATTCGTTTTTAAATTCACAGTTTATTTATTTACTTATTTAAGGACTTTATTTTTCATGCAAACTTCTCGAAAAATATTGGTGGCAATCTATTTCAAGTTATCGTTCACTATTTTTAAATTAAAGTTTGGTTTTCCAAAGTTCTAATTTTTTTATGATGCACATTCAATTTGGGTTTGCTGTGTTATAATATATCCAAAAAATACTATAACCGAGCAAAATTTGATTTCTATTCAATTCAAAATTATAGTTTTTTTATATAAAAACAAGTTTTAAATTAGCTTATAGTTTTTGTATGAGAAGTTTAATTTGTGATATAAAAAAAGAACACCAATTAAGGTGTTCTCTATTAAAACATAACTTTTGATTACTTTAACAAACTTGTAATAAAAGTAGTGAAATAAAAGTGTTTTACATTTTAAATTAAAATTAAACACCGATAAAAAATAATGGGTTTAGAAAACACACTTTACTCCTTTTTAACAAAGTATTACAGCAAGCATAAACTAATCAGTATAAACAATTCTACTTCCTTTCCAAATATTTCCTCTTCTTGAAGCTCCCACAAAATCCATTTTAACATCATCATAATCATATAAATTGGGTATTATTATGTTACCAAATACATCTCCAACATTAGAAATATTAGTAGAATAATTTCCTTGATCATCAACATTGACATTAAATTTAAAACCTAGACCAAAATTATAATCTAATCTACTTACAATTTTTTTAGTGTTTAAAACTCTTCTAGCTAGGTCTACATAATTTAAATAAACCACAGTTGGCGTATAAATTATATGTGTAACATTTTTTGGCTGTCTATTTTTATATGTTTGAACTATACTTTTTGCACCTTGCCATATTCCTTGATAAAAAAGTTATCTCATTTTATCAACAGACATATCATAACCTGGTGTATCTGACAGAAATTCTGTTACAACTACCTCACTAACAAAAGGAACTTCAGGAAAAGGTGGCTTGTAAATTGAATTTGAATAATTTTGTAATTGCGATTGACTATTAAATATCTTATTCTCAAAAAAGTAAAATCTTGGCGGCGCATAAGATTGAGGAAAATTAGGAATATTTATATTAAATTTAAATGAAGCTTGGCTTACAGATAAGGCAAATTCATCTGTACTTTTGGCCCTCCAAAAACCTGTCCAACCCTTTTTTTGATGTTTAACTTTAACCCAATAGAATTCCATATTAAGTAATTTTCTTTCCAATATTTTGTTTTTGTTCTGTAGTCCGAGCTAAAATTGGAGTAGTATTTACGACTTACTCCTAACACACCAAAACCACTATTTAAGAAACCTGTTAAAGTGTTACAAGCACCTAGATTATTACTTAAATCGACTAAATTATCGGTATGAGAAGGCGTTTCTGGGTTGTTTGAACTAGTATTGTTAGAATTTCTATTATTATTATTTCCAATTGAAAAACACGAAGAACGTATAAAAGGACTAATATGAGTACCCTCCACAAAATTTCCATTAGTATCAATATAACTAGGTGTAGCCGAAGCCAAACTTCCGCAATCATCAGGCGGATATAACATTTGCTGCCTAGTAGGTAAAGATTGTGTGATTTTTGCAGTTGGTTTAACCACTCCTCTTGTTAATGTAGAAACTTCGGGCATTAAGTATTCAATATTATTTTCTTGAATATAATTGTCTAAAAGCGTTTTGTCGTTTTTATGTACTGAAAACATCCCACTATATGTGTATTTATACAAAATATCTGCAATAATGACTTCTCTTTTGTCATTTAGAATTGATGCAAATTCATCATCTGAAATTAAATCATCATCAAATTCTTCTACTAATTCTCCGTCTTCATCAATTTCTGTAGGTATTGTTCTTGCTTGAATACTAGGTTTTAAATTGCTTTTAAATGTAATGACTTTTTGAAGCTTTTCTTTTTTTCTATTAGAAAATTCTTGAAGTTTTCTGATATCGTTTTCTGAAAAATGAGGAAATAAAGGCATAAACCCTTTTTTGTAAAATTCACTTAATTTTACTTCCTTTTCAATATTGCCAATTTCTTTTAATTCGGTCACTGTTCTTCCCAACAAATCTTTACTTGAAAAAGATAAAACTCCATTTTCAACTTCAATTTTATCTAAAATTTGTAGAGAATTTTCAATTTGCATAGTATCGTCTTTCTAACAGGAAAGAGATAATAAAATGATTGCTAAAATTAAATATGTTTTTTTCATTTCTTTTAGTTTAAAATAATATTCCAAGGCTTAACATTGTTCCTTTAATTTGCGTCCAGCTTTCAGATCTTCTAATCGATAGGCCATCATTACTAATAGTTTTATAACTATAGCTTATATCTGTAACCATAATAAATCGATTTTTATTTAAAGGAAATTTAAAACCAACCCCTATATTAAAAATGGCTCCATTATTTTTACCGCCTTCTATTTTAACTAAAGTCCCATAGTTAGTGTATAAATATGGACTTGATTTACCATCATTAAAATAGGTTCTTAAATCCAAAAATATTGGAAGCGTGTTAAAATTTGGGTTACTGTAGCCATCTAACCCGATACCGATACCGGCAGAAAAATAAGGGCTAAAAAAATAACCATTAATAGTTTGTAGACTATAAGCTGTTGCCCTATTAATAGGTAGTTCAGTTACTACAATTCCATTTGTTGTCGAAAATGTTTCAAGTTTAGCCTCGTTTACCTTTATATAACTGAATCTTGTAATGTTAAAGTAGCCTTTATTTCTATATTCATCGACATTATTTTCTTGTTTATTTTGTGAAAATGATGACATAAATAATGACAATAATAATGTAGTAAAAAATTGTGTTTTCAATGTTTAGATCGTTTTAAATCTGTTTTTATTAAAAAAATAGATACTAAAACATGGTTACGTTTTCGATAAACGTAACCATGTTTTTTTTTACAACTATTTAATACATATATTGTAAACCAATAATATCGTCGTTGTCAAACTCGCCATCTTCGTTAGAACTAAAACAAGCGACCATAATAGAATTGGGGTTATAACCAGAAGAAGTCCCTGGTATTGCATTAGCACCAACTCCAGCAGTACCTTCATTAGTATTTCGACCACAACTTTGTCTGGTTTGCCAATCGGTATGTCTAAATCCAACTGAATGACCAATTTCGTGTGTAATAACGTGTTCTATTACATTAGTATCGTAGTTTCCTAAACCATAAATTTGTACAAATTTATGTGGTAAACCGCCACTTGGAAAACCGGCAGAACCGCCTGCTCCCGATTGATTGGGGTTATTGTATACAACCATATCTTTATTTTGGTAATTGGTACCAAAAGTTAAGGTAAAAGAAATAGAAACACCAGACAACCTATTAAAATTGTTCACAGCCCATTGCAACGCCGTTCGCTCTTTGCTGGAAAGACCAAATCCGCCACCACCAGTGTAACCAACAATAGATATGTTTCGACCTTGAGACACCAAATTATTGGTGTGGTAATTTCTATCTGTTAGTCCTGAGCCAAAGCGCAAATCCATGATTTGATCCTCGGTCAGGTTAATGTCTCCTTCTACTTCGTACATCACCGTAGTTGAGCCATCTGGTAGAAGAAAGTCTATTTTCTTAACGCCATCTGGATTTAAATAAAAGTCTGAGAGTTTGCTGATAATAGCTTCCGAGACATCACTATTTTGTACATCTGTAGCGGTTTCAGTCTCGGCTTGAGGTTCATTTATGTCTTCTTTTTGGCAAGATTGTAAGAAGAAAGAAAGCGAGATTATCGCCAATAAAAATATTCTGAAATTTTTCATTTTTTTGGGGAAATGTTTTAGGTTAATAAATTAATAATGTTGCGCTTACGTAAACATTTGAAATAACCTGCCTGAATCAGTTATTTTAGATAAATACTGACAAATTATTTCTTTAAAATAAATTTATTTATAATCCAAATATAAGTAATTGAAAATAAATAATTTACATTTTTTTACATAAAAAACACTTTTAGTATCAAAAAATTGGATTATTTGTAAATAATTAGGTACATTATTCAACAATACTAAAGGATTGAGTATGAAAAATAAATTTACTAAGTACAGACTTTTTTTTCGATTACTTTTAATTCTTTCAAATTTTGAACCTCATTTTAAATTTTAGGCTGTCGTAGATTTCTTTAAACTCCAATACTATCCATTACTTAATCTTATATTTATTGGAGAGCTCACAGGGGTAATACCGTATTATAGACCGATTACAAAAAATCCTCTAAAGACTTAATTTTTAATACAAAAAAATTATTTTAACCATGGCACTAATAAAACAACAGGTCTTAATTTTTATACTGCTAGCAACCGTTTTTAGTTGCGATAGCGTAGAAGAAAAGCAGTTAAGAAACTTTGATCAAAACGATATAAAAATACGTGACAACATTTCACAATGGGACAGCTTAATGGATAGTATGATTAAACACAACATTAAATATGGAGAAAACGATAGTTTATAACACATACTAAAACACCATCGTTAGCTAAGCCCTTTCGTTCTCAACTCATCAATAAAGGCGTTAAGAGCATATGAGTAAGAACATTAGAGAGAAATTTTATTGATGCCGAATTGAACATTGGCCAAGACCATGAATTGAGAGAAACATATTTAACCTGGACCACTTGTCACCCCAGCATATCGGGTTCGGCTTTTTATAATTATTGGAATGACCGAATAATTATGAAACAAATAAATGACAATTGGTGGCTATGAACTATTTATTAAGTATTGTTTTAAATAAACTATGATAGCCTAAAATTAGACATGTTTTTAAAATCCAACTCTTCAAAACACAAACACGTTCTAATTAGCTTTTGAATTTAATATGTTCAATATCCCTACAATTCAAGACTGTATTTTTAGATTTATTTTAAATAATCAATACCCGCTAAAAGATATAAGATCGCTTCGCTTTTAGAATTAAGAACAAAGACGTGATTGCAACTAACTGATAAACAGAAGTGCTTTAATTAACAAAACACCTTCTTTAAATCTTAATAATTGTTTCAAATAAGCAGGATAACACATAAAAAAAATGTGCAAAGTTCTTTATTTTAAAATAATTGGCTGCATCATAATGTTTTTAATCGGACATTAGTGATTTTACATACTATTATTTTTCCCCTTCTCCTCTATCCATTTACTCATAAACTTCGTGCTTTGATGCCTGTGGTGAAGTAGCATGGCACCTGTAAAATTGTCTAGACGTTTTTCACCAAGGTGTTTTGATGTTTCTCTAATACGATTTAAAAGCTTTTGTTGATGCTCAGCCTTGTTAAAACGTTTATTAATAATTTTGAAGCCGTTTTGCTGCTTTTCTTTCCATAGTAGTTCATCCTGATATAATCGAATTGCTTTATTGGCAAATTCTTGAGGACTATCTGCAACAAATCCGTTGGGTTTTAAGGTTCCAAACATACCCTCTGCGCCTATTGATGTTGTGATACAAGGCGTTCCGTTTTGCATGGCATCAATTAATTTCCCCTTTAAACCTGCACCAAATCGAATGGGAGCCAAACAGATTTTAGATTGCTGCATAACTTTGTTTACATCTTCTGCAAATCCTTTAATTAGAAAACCTTCCTTTTTATGGTGCAACTGCAAAACTTTTTGAGATGCATAAGCCCCGTATACATGCATTTCGGCTTTGGGCAGTTGTTTTCTAATAAGCGGCCAAATCATTTCTTTAAGATATAAAACGGCATTATAATTAGGTGGATGCAAAAAATTTCCGATGGTAATAAAATGTTGTCGCGCTCCAAAACTCGGATATTTAGAGGTGTTTTTAATCGAAATTTCATCAATCATAAATGGTAAATACATCAATAAAGAGGCATCCACCTTAAACTGATTTTTAAGTCGTTCCATTTCAGCTTCAGAAATAATTAAACTTAAATCACTTCTGTAAATACTAGCAATTTCTCGCTTTGCCGTGTCGTTAAATAAATGTGTTTTATCAAAAACTTCTTTATTCTTAAAGGCCTCCTGCCTGCCTTTACGTAAAGCGTGCAAATCTTCGGTGTCAAGAATTCTTAAAGCATTAGGGCATTGCTGGGCAACGCGCCAACCAAATTGCTCTTCGGTCATAAACCGATCGAACAAAACAAGATCTGGATCTAATACTTTTATAAACTCATCAAAACTAGAATGATTCAGCTGAATAGTAACCTGCTCAATCCCCAGGTTTTCTAAATTGAAAGCCTTATCGCCTTTACCACAAGTACTCGCAAAAGTTATGTGATAGTTTTCAGACTGAAACACCTCAATTAATTGAAGCATCCGGCTACCAGCAGCAGAACTTTTGGGCTCTGGCCATACAAAACCGATAATAAGTAATTTTTTATGAGCTGTTAATGCCATGTTATTTTCTGGTTAAAGTACATTTCATTGAACCTAACTTTTACATATGTCCTTTTTAAGCTGACATTGCAATACATCCCCATATAAAATTCTGGTTTTGTTCGTCAAAAAAAAAATCTATCCGTATAAAACAGGTTTCTTTTTACTACTTTTATCTGTAGAGATGTTATTTTCATATAAATACCCACTATCTTTTTGAGATGACCGAGTTACAAACTCTAATTTTGTCAATCCTACTTGTCGATTACATACGAGAACTTAAAAATACGAAAAACGCATTGACCACAGAAGAACTTTATAACGAATTAAACCATGTTAATCATTCGCGTGAAAACCGCTTGTTTTATGCCAACTTGATTACTCATAATCACGAATTAATCTCAAAATTGTTAGAAATTATGTTTCGGGTTAACGATAAAGCGTCGTCTCGCGCTGCTTGGGTTTTCGAGTTTGTATGTAACCAGAATATAGACCTTATAATACCCTATTTAGATACGTTCACAAAGAACATTCATAAAGTTCATCTCGATTCTGCTGTAAGGCCCGTTGCCAAAATTTGTGAGTATATAGCGAAAGCCTTTACCGCAAAAACCAATAACGCTATAAAACAAGCTTTAACACCCTTATATAAAGAACGCATTATTGCCCTTTGTTTTGATTACATGATTAATGATGAAAAAGTAGCCGCAAAAGCATACAGCATGTCTACCCTTTTTTTATTAGGAAAAGACGACGCTTGGGTTTATCCAGAATTAACACGGATTTTAAAAGAAGATTACTCCAAACAAAGTGCCGCTTTTAAAGCACGTGCAAGACAGATATTAAAGAAAATAAAGCAGAAATAGGCTTTAAAACTATAAAAACTTCGGTCTTCGGTCTTCCAACTTCGGTCTTAAAAACCTATATTTGCAAATTCTTAAAACATTTCAAAATATGTCATTAACACCCTTAAACGCTATCTCTCCAATTGACGGAAGATATAGAGATAAAGTAAACGAATTAGCACCTTATTTTTCTGAAGAAGCGCTAATTAAATACCGCGTATTAGTTGAAATTGAATACTTTATTGCGCTTTGCAAAATTCCGTTACCTCAACTCGAAACCATTGACACAGCTGTTTTTGAAGATTTAAGAGCAATTTACAAAACGTTTTCTGTTGAAGATGCTTTGCACATAAAGAAAATAGAACGTGTAACCAACCACGATGTTAAAGCGGTTGAATACTTTATAAAAGAGAAATTTGACGCTTTAGGCTTAGAGCAATATAAGGAATTTATCCATTTCGGACTAACCTCTCAAGACATAAACAACACCGCAATTCCATTAAGTATCAAGGAAGCCATGAACGCAGTTTATGTTCCCGAATACTTAAATGTTGTAAAAAAACTAGAAGCTTTAGCTCAGGACTGGGCAGCCATACCAATGCTTGCTAGAACACACGGCCAACCAGCCTCTCCTACGCGTTTAGGCAAAGAAATAGAGGTTTTTGTGGTACGTTTAAAAGAACAGTTTAACTTATTAAACGACATACCAAGTGCTGCTAAATTTGGAGGTGCCACTGGTAACTTTAATGCGCACCATGTTGCTTACCCAAACATCGATTGGAAAGCTTTTGGCAGTTCATTTGTTCGAGATACCTTAGGTTTACAACACTCATTTCCAACCACACAAATTGAGCATTACGACCACATGGCCGCTTTGTTTGATACACTTAAACGTATTAACACCATTGTAATTGATTTAGATAGAGATGTTTGGACCTATGTTTCAATGGATTATTTCAAACAAAAAATTAAAGCGGGAGAAGTTGGTAGTAGTGCCATGCCACATAAGGTAAACCCTATTGATTTTGAAAACTCTGAAGGTAACTTAGGTATCGCTAATGCGATTTTCGAGCATCTCTCGGCTAAATTACCCATTTCCAGATTACAACGCGATTTAACCGATAGCACCGTTTTACGTAATGTTGGCGTACCTTTTGGGCATACCCTAATTGGTTTTAAAGCGACTTTAAAAGGCTTGGATAAATTACTTTTAAATGAAGCCAAATTTGCTGAAGATTTAGAAAACAACTGGGCCGTAGTTGCCGAGGCTATCCAAACTATTTTACGTCGTGAAGGCTACCCAAATCCTTATGAAGCTTTAAAGGGGTTAACAAGAACAAACACCACCATAAATCAAGATTCTATTGCTAATTTTATTGACACCTTAGACGTTACAAACGCTATTAAGGCAGAATTAAAACGCATAACACCTAGCAATTATACGGGTATTTAATACCAAACAACGCCTAAATTAGGTCTTGTTTCAAAACATAAGGGTTGCACGTTATAACGTGCAACCCTTATGTTTTTCAGGCCATTTGCCTATTCAAAGGCGCATTCATAAAACGTTAAAACCTTAGTAAAACCGATATTTTTTTCGTAAATTGAAGTAAATAAAAACCCCGAAAAAGGCCATTAAGAGCCAAAAACGGGGTTTTCTTTTATCTACAATCATGAAAATACAAAGAATTAGTGAATTACAGCACGAATTTTCATTTTTATCTGCTACTGAAAATTTTGATGCGTTTTATACCCGTTTTTTAAAGAGTGACCTAGGGAAGATTTACTTAGCTATTCCCTGGAAATCTTTAGTCGAAGCTTTTCAGATTAAAGAAAAAGCATTTGGTTCAAAAATGATCTTTAGCCCCAAGGGAAGAATCGCACTGATGTTTTTAAAGCATTACACATGCAGTTCTGATAGGAAGCTGATAGAACAGCTCAATAGTAATATTGATTACCAATTTTTTTGTGATATTCATTTAGGGTTTTCTAGGATTACGAATTTTAAAATAGTTAGTCAAATACGCTGTGAACTGGCAGAAAAACTCAAGATTGACGCATTAGAAAAGTCACTTTATAAACATTGGCGACCCCATATAGAAAATAAAAATCAAATCACAGTTGATGCCACCTGCTATGAGAGCGAGCTCCGTTATCCCACGCCTCAAAAGCTCCTATGGGAAGCTGTAGATTGGTTGTATAGGCAGCTAAAAAAAATCTGTAAGGTTTTAGGTTTAAAAATGATGCGCACCAAGTATATAAAATGGAAAAAGCGCTATTTTGGATTTAGTAAAATGCGCAGAAAAACCAACAAGAAAAGAAAGCCACTTACCAGGGCGTTATTACACCTATTAAATAAGCTTATAGGCTTTGAAAAAGAGCTTCGCACTTCTTATAAACTTGAATGTCGTGTAGCTTATTTTAGAAGAGTCGCTACTATCAAAAAAGTATATGCGCAGCAACAGCAATACTTTGAAACAGGCGTATCACCAAAAAACAGAATAGTAAGTATTGCGAAAAGTTACCTTAGACCAATAGTGAGAGGAAAAGAAGTAAAATCTGTTGAGTTCGGAGCCAAAGTAAACAAGCTGCAAATAGACGGTATCAGCTTTATAGAGCATTTAAATTTCAATGCTTTTAATGAAGGTACAAGATTAAAGAAAACCATTTACAAAGCACAATCGCTTACAAAAATAAAAACAAAAATAGTAGGAGCCGATGCTATTTATGCCACCAATATGAACCGCAAATTTGTTACCAAGAACAATATCAAGACGGACTTCAAGCGTAAAGGCAAGCTTCCTAAAAACTATCAGCAAGAAAAAAAACTCAAAGCATTAATTGCTAAAGAGCGAGCTACTAGGCTAGAAGGTAGTTTTGGAAATGAAAAAGAGCACTATCATCTCAAAAAAATAAAAGCCAAGACGAAAGCTACTGAAAAACTATGGATCTTCTTTGGTATACATACCGCCAATGCTCTGGAAATAGGTAGGAGAATACAAAATAATCTAAACCAGATGGCCGCATAAATTTAAGAGTTAAAACATCATGGGATAAGTATGCCTTGTCGGTAATAAAAATATAATTTTTGACCCAAAAACTTAAAAAAGAAAACCCAAGACTTAAAAATGAATTAAATCTTGGATTTTTTTTATCGATAACATTCATCATGGGTTAAATTCTGAATGTGCCTTCAAAAAATGCGATAATATCTTCAAACTGGTTTTCATCTATATCAGTCTCCTGCAAGGTTTTTGCCAGACTTCCCAGTTTCACCAAATTCATGTCGCTACCTAGTACACGAACAATCCCAAAACCCGTTTGTTTTTCACTTCCAAGCACAACAAGCTCGTCGGTTTTATTAAAATGGCCTTTGTATTTTACAATAATTTTATGGCCTTTATCACTAAACTCCATCAACTTACTGTAGCTTTTACCTTTTAAAATACGCTTTACTTTGGCCAATTCAACTTTATAGGCTTCGGTGTTGCTACCATCAACTTTAAAGCCCAAAAAGTTTAAATGTTTTACAGATGCAAAAACTTCTTTTTCGGCCTCTGTAAATTGAGAGTCGTTTACTTTTAGCATAGACACAGGCATATCTCGAGCAATAAAATTCACGGCCTCTTGGTTATCAAGAAAATAGCTATTTAAACTTATACCCTCGGTATCTTCATAGTTTTTACAACCTGTAAATACCAAAAACAAAATAAATGTGTAAAACATTCCTTTTATAACCCTATACATAGTTTATTTTAAATAAAATGAATTTTATAATCTTAAAATATGGCAGCCTTAGGCCACAGATTTATTCTTCCTTTTTCTCTAAATGTTTACCGCCCGGAATATTCATTTTGTCGGTAAGCTTAGAGATTTGTTTTAAATTAATATCACCTTTTAACGATACAACTACCGTTTCAATTTTTCGTACTTCTCCATTAACCTCAACCTTATCATCCATCAAGCTGTCTAAACCATTTACAAAAATTAAAAGCTCTTTTACATGGTTTATATCCTTACCCTCTTTTACGTAAAAATATACTTGAGAGCCCCCATCTCTAACCTCCATAAGCTCTTCTAATCCGCTAGAATTTAACTTAACCCATTGGGCGATATCGGCAGAGATATCTTTGTTATCGGTAACAATAGTTCTAAAACTTGTAATACTTTTCACCATATCCATATAAGCTTTAGACTCTTCGTCTTCAACATCAATGCCCATTTCTGCAATCATCTGAAACATTTTAGGTTTAATATTTACATAAGTAACATTGATATTATCACTGTATTTATCAAATATATTATGCTGTGCTAAACCAGTAAAAGGCCATAACATTATGGCTACTACAACGACTATTAATTTGTTTTTAATATTTTTCATCATTCTTGTTTTTATTTGTTCGTTATCTAAAATTACATTTAGTTTTTAAAAATTATTTCTATTCCTCTATCCATTTCATTAAGCTATTCAAGCTTGGCTGTGCCTTTGTTCAATTCATTCAAATACACTAGCGTAGACGCCCCTTTATTCAAACGATTTGAGATCTTTTCTAAAGCTTTCGTCATTTCACTAAAAGCGATTTCGGGATCATTATAAGTCCCTAGATCGTTATTATTAACAGTTTTTAAATAATAGACCCCCAACGTGATAACGGCAAGCGCTGCCACCCAAAACCATTTAAAATTTAACATCGGTTTAATTTTTGCAGCTCGAACATCTAGAGCTAAAGGCTTTGTAAATTGCTCCTTTTTGTTTTCCGAAAAATACAAAAACATAGGTTTGTATCTTTCCAAATGAGGTGCCACCATCTCGCCAGAAAAATACGCTTTTAACTCCTGTTCTTCGGCTAAAGTCGTTTCACCGTTTTCAAATTTTTTCAGTAATTTTTCTATATTATTTAATACCATAATTATGCGTATTAATTAATTGTTCTCGTATTGTTTTTCTAGCTCTCGATAAGTTAACCCGCACTGCTGTATTATTCATGTCTAACATTTTTGCAATCTCATCAAGACTATAAGCCTCAATATCTCGCAACTGTATTATGCTGCGCTGTTGCTCTGGCAAGGCTTCAATAATTTTAGACACCCACTGTACACTATCGTTTAACTCCACCTGTTTTTGTAAGGGTGTTTCTCGAGCTTCATAATTACTATGTTCAATTTTTAAGTTTTGAGCTGGTTTAGATTTTAACCTATCAAAACAAAAATTTTTAGTCATCGTCATTGAAAATGCTTCCACATTTTGATACTGAGAAATCTTCTTTTTATGCCTCCATAATTTCAACAAAATCTCTTGAGTCGCATCTTCAGCTTCCTCGGTCGATATAAGTAAGCGCTTTGCCAACCTAAAAACCTTGTCTTTAAAAGGCACTATCATATTTAAAAACTCCGTTTGAGTCATTTTTAGTTACATTTAAAACAACGTAGTCACGGCTGTTTAATATTACGACGACCAAAGCGTTGTTTTGTTACATTACCACAACAAATGTTTGGGCGTATCCCTATCGGGTCGGGCTTTCACTACTCGCTTCCTCCTACGTCGGCGAGCTCAAACAGGCCGTTCAATCCCTTACGCGAGCCTTGCCCTTAAATTACCATTCAAATTATAATTCTAGTAATTAACCTGCTTTATCAGGGAAAAAATATAGAATAAATTATTTTTTATTAAACAATAATGTAAGTAAATTTAAAGTTTTATACTCAACAAATACAAACACTATGCGATATTTTAAACTTATCATTCTAATAATAATTTCACTTAGTACCTTGAGCTGTTATGAAGATCAAGATGACGTTCAAGTAACCGCAAGCGAAATCAACGATTTTGTTTGGAAAGGTATGAATGTTTTTTACTTGTACAAAGATGAAGTGCCAAACCTGGCAAACGACAGGTTTTCCTCAAATAGTGATTATGCAAGTTACTTGAATACCTTTACTACACCCGAAGATTTATTTGAAAGTTTAATATACCAGAGGGAAACCGTAGACCGCTTTAGCGTCATTTATCCCGATTATTTCGAATTGGAGCAACGATTTCAAGGTATCTCGAAAACTAACGGTATGGAATTTAACCTGTTTTATCAACCCAACAGCAACACGACAGTATTCGGGGTTATAAGACTGGTCTTGCCAAATAGTCCAGCAGATAATATGGGTTTAAAACGCGGCGATATTTTTTATGGCATTAACGGCGAGCAACTCGTAAAGAATAATTTAAGTACTTTACTAAACCAAGAAAACTACACTTTAAATCTTGGCTTTTATAACGACAAAGGTACCCCCGAAACCACTGACGATTCTATCGATGCACTAAATACCGATGTGGCTTTAATCAAAATTGAATACACAGAAAACCCTATTTATAAAACAGCCTCAGAAATTATTGACCTTGGCAGCGAAAAAGTGGGCTACCTGATGTATAACGGGTTTGTTTCAGGTTCTGAAAACGAACTAAACACCGTATTTGGCAACTTTAAATCTAATAATATACAGCATTTAGTTGTCGATTTACGTTACAATCCTGGTGGAGCCCTATCCACAACCACCTTTCTAGCTAGTATGATAACAGGACAGCATAACGGCGAAGTGTTCGAAAAGCTAATTTATAATAGCGATTTGCAAAATAATAATACGTCGTATAATTTTACCGATACATTAAACAATGGCACCCCAATTAACAGCTTAGGCTTACAAAAAGTATATATATTAACAACAAGCAGCTCTGCTTCGGCAAGCGAAGCTTTAATAAATGGACTTAGCCCCTATATTACGGTTGTACAAATTGGGGGAAAAACCACAGGAAAAACGCAAGCTTCAATTACGATATACGACTCTCCTGATTTTAAACGAGAAGGCGCTAACCCCACACATACCTATGCCATGCAACCCCTAGTTTCAACAGGCGTGAACAAAAATGATGTGGCCGTACCAGCATCTGGCCTGTCACCTTCTCTTGGTTTTGAATATAAAGAAAACCCATATAACTACGGGGTTTTAGGCGATGTAAATGAGCCTCTGTTAGCATTGGCCTTAGCAGACATTCAAAATGCAAGCTCTAAATTCATGGCTATAAAATCTAAATCGGGGAAAACCTTTAAATTAGTTCTCGATAGTAACACATTAAATCCGCTTGAAGGCGGCATGGTAATAGACTAAAATCTAGATTTTTTGACTAAACATAAAACTTATTTTAATTGGAGTTCTGGTAAAGATTCCGCATTGGCTTTGTATTACCTTTTGCAAGATGAACGCTATAGTGTAGACAAGTTAATTACTACGGTTAATACCCACTACAATCGCGTATCTATGCACGGCGTAAGATTAGAATTGCTATTTGCTCAAGCCAAATCGCTAAACATAAAGCTAAACCTTATCGAATTGCCAGAAACCCCCAATATGGAGATTTACGAACAAAAAATGTGGGAAACTGTGGCCCAGTTAAAAAATAACGGATTTACACACACAGCTTTTGGCGATATCTATCTGGAGGATTTAAAAACCTATCGCGAAACAAAACTTGCTAAACAGAATATAAAAACCGTTTTTCCGCTCTGGAAACGCGATACCAAAGAACTTTTAAACGAGTTTTTAGATCTAGGCTTTAAAACCATCGTGGTTTGCGCCAACTCAAAATATTTTGATAAACATGTTGTAGGAACTGTTATCGACAAAAATTTTATAAATAATTTACCCAAAGATGTCGACCCCTGCGGAGAAAATGGCGAGTTTCACACCTTTTGTTTCGACGGCCCTATTTTTGAAAACCCTATTCCCTTTACTTTAGGAGAAAAAGTTTTTCGTGAATACGACGCCCCAAAATCTAAAGACTCACCATTTAATGATGGGAAATACGGCTTTTGGTTTTGTGATTTAATCCCATAAAAAAAGTCGCTCTAAATAAGAACGACTTTTAGTTTTTTTTTGAGGGTAGGAAGCTTTTCTAAGATAAACGCGATTACGGTTTCTCGTGGCTCCTACTTCGCTCTGTCGAAATAACTGTGTGCTTTTGTTTGAATTCTAAAAACTATAAATTAATATTCAAACCTAAGTTTACATTTCTACCTTTTGTGGTATAGCCTAAAATCTCGAAATAGTCTTCATTAAAAATATTCGTTACACTCGCAAAAAGGGTCACTTTGTTTTTAATTAATTTCTGACTAAAATATAAATCAATTAAAGAGAAAGATTCTAATTCTTCATTTGTATAGGTCGAAAAATTGGTATCTGTTCGGCTTCCTACATATTGGTAATTTATAGAAGCAAAAGTGTTTTTATGAAAATTATAACCCACACTCGCATTGGCTTTGTGTTTTGGGATACGTAAACGAATACCATCCTTTAACTCGGTAAACGTGTAATTGGCACTAATGGTAAAATCTTTCAGCTTTTTTAATTCTGCTTCTGCTTCAAAGCCATGTACCGTAGCATCGGTAGTGGCGTTTTCATAAGCTGTGGTGTAAATTATGGTGTTTTCTTCTTTTCTATTAAAATATACCCCGTTTATGCGAAACCCTTTTTTGTTAGAAAACTCTAAACCGCCTTCAATGGTCGTGTTTTCTTCAGCTTCTAAGTCTGGATTAGCTCCAAAAAAACCAAACAATTGCGATAAATTTGGGGCAATAAAAGATGTGGCATAAGAACCAAAAACCTTAGCATAACCCGTATTTACAGGAATACTGTAAGACGGATTTAAACTATAAACCAAATGCGAACCATATTCGCTATGGTTGTTAAAACGTGTACCTGCATTTATATTCAAACCAAAGTCTGAGACATAAACCACGTTTAGATAAGGATCGGTATTGGTGTAACTTTGCTCATCGGCAAAAACACTTTTGTACTCCGCATAGTTTAACCCCACAATAGTATAAAACGCATCGTTAAACACGTATTTATTAAAGGCATCTATCACAATGCTTTCGCCTTCATAAGTGGCTCCAAAGTCGGAAATTGTTTCTCTATCAATTTTTGAAAAAGCCGCATTTAAATGAAGACTTCCGTTGTTGTATGCAAATTTTGGAGCAATTCCAACACGGGCTTGCTCAGAAATAAATTTATCATCGGTATCTGCAAACGTATAACTTGGTGCCGGAAAACCGTCTATGTCGGTCTTAAATTTATCGTAACTCGCAAAAGCGTCAATTTGGAAAGCATCACTAATGTGGTAGCCCAGTTTAACATTCGTATTAAATCTTGAAAATGGATCTTTTTCTGGATTATCTGATTTTGCTGCCGATAAACCATCTGCATACCTATTTCCAAAACTTGCTAAATAAGTAAATTTGTTTAGGCTACCGTTAACCGAGACATGATTAGTAAAGCTAGAGCCGTTGTAATTTAAATCGTCTTGGGTTTGGTTTGTCCCCACTACAGTTAAAAAACTCCCTGAAATTTCTTTTGATGACGCTTTTTTAGTGGTGATGTTCACAACAGCAGTTGCTGCTGCATTTCCGTACAAGGTACTAGCCGCACCTTTTATAATTTCTATAGACTCAACGGTGTTTAAATCAACCAATCGCAAATCGAAATCGTTTGCTACCATCGATGGGTCGTTTACTTGCACACCATCAATAAGTACTAAAACCTGTCTATTATTACCGCCTCTAATATAATTGCCAAGATTCTGACCTTCTACACTGCGTGTGCCATTAATTTCAATACCACTTTTGGTGTTTATTAATTGAGCTATAGTTCTACCTTTGTTATTTTCAATTTCCTGGTTTGAAATTTTAATCACGGTTTTACCAGAATTTTCACGTTTTAGTTCAAAACGCGAATCGCTCACAACCACCTCATCTAATTGTTGTTCTTGTAATAAACTGGTTTGCTCTTGTGCAAAACCAAATAGAGACGCACCTAAAAACAGTGCTCCAATAACATTTGTTTTGTTATTCATTTTAATTGTTAATTACTCGGAATAGTATGACGTTGCACACCAAAACTTTTATCCCGAAAGTTTGACTTATTTATTTTTGAAATTGGCAGGTCTCCTGACTTATTTTATGTTATTTTACCTTCCCATTCGTAAAACGAACAGTGGCTTAAAGAAGAAATAACATCCTTAAAAAAGGCACCCAATAATATTGAGTATAAACTTACAGTTGCGGGAACAGTTCTGGAATTGATTATACCATCGCACCAGATTCCCTTTTAATTCCTTCAGGACGTACTGAACGAAACCAAATTTCGATGCGAAAGTAAACATTTTGTTTAATCTTTAATTAAAAAGATTTAATAATATTACATTTGAAGCATCTAAAAGAAACCTTCATGAAAAAAATAGTTCTTATCTTACTCTCGGTTGTCCTATTGTCTTGTAAAAATGAGGCCTCAAAAACGGTTTTAAATTCTAAAGCATCAACCCAGTTGGATTTGAAATATGCCCAAGGCTTTAAAGTATCAGACTTTAATACCTTTAAAGTTTTGGAGATTATAAATCCGTGGCCAAAAGCTAAAAAAAGTTATCGTTACGTTTTAATTAGCAAAGAAAACGCTGCTAAAACAACCTTTAACAAAAGTGAATACGATGGTATTATTACCAATCCTATCGAGAGCCTAGTGGTCACCTCAACCACACATCTCCCAGCTTTAGAACTATTGGGTGTTACACACACTTTAACTGGTTTTCCAGGAACACATTTTATTTCGTCTAAAAAAATAAGAACTCGTGTTGATCGTGGTTCCTTAAGAGAACTTGGCAAAAATGAAAGCATAAATACCGAAGTATTATTAGAATTAAACCCCGATGCTGTAATAGGCTTCGGTATAGACGGCAACAATAAAACCTTCGAAACTATTAAAAATTCTGGAATTCCTGTAATTTACAATGGGGATTGGGTAGAAAATTCGCCCTTAGCAAAAGCCGAATGGATAAAATTTTTTGGCGCACTTTATAATAAGGAAAAACAAGCCGATTCTATTTTTAAAACTATTGAAAACAATTATATTGAAGCCAAAAAACTAGCACAAGCGGCAAAAAACAAACCCACGATTTTAAGCGGTGCCATGCATAGTGATATTTGGTATTTACCAAACGGCACAAGTACCGAAGCGCAATTTTTAAAAGACGCCAACACCAATTATTTATGGAAAGACAGTACAGGCTCAGGAAGCTTAAAACTTAATTTTGAAGCTGTTTACACAAAAGCCAAAAGTGCCGATATTTGGTTAAATCCATCAAATTATATCAGTTTAGAAGCACTTAAGAATGCGAGTACACACCATACGAAGTTTAACGCCTATAAAAACAAAACCATTTACACGGTTGCGAATACAACAGGTGAAACTGGTGGTGTTTTGTATTACGAATTGGGATTTGCTAGACCAGATTTGGTATTAAAAGATATTATTAAAATTGCACATCCCCAATTATTAAAAGACCATGAATTATTCTTTTTTAAACCTTTAAAATAAGTGTCTATTTCAAAAACATACAAACTTCCATTTATAGTATTAGTTCTAGTGCTGTTCGTTTGCTTTGTAATTAATATAAATTTAGGTTCGGTTTACATTCCTTTAAAGGATGTGTTTAACAGTCTAATTGGCAGTGATACTAATGTCGAGGCGTGGCAACATATTATTAATAACTACAGATTACCAAAAGCGATCACAGCTATTTTAGTGGGTTCTGGATTAGGAATTTCGGGCTTGTTAATGCAAACACTTTTTAGAAACCCTTTAGCGGGGCCTTTTGTACTAGGAATTAGCTCTGGTGCAAGCCTAGGAGTTGCCTTAATTATATTGGGATCGGGTTTGTTTGGTGGTCTTTTTGCATCGTTTTTTGTATCGAAATGGAGTATAGTAATCGCGGCGAGTTTAGGAAGTTTTTTAGTACTTTTAGCGGTCTTAACAGTTTCCATTAAGGTACGGGACACTATGGCTATTCTTATTATAGGACTTATGTTTGCCAGTATAACAGCAGCCATTGTTAGTGTGCTTTCTTATTTTGGTTCGGCAGAGCAGCTACAACAATACATTTTTTGGGGTTTTGGCAGCCTTGGAAATTTATCTTGGAATGAGTTATTTATTTTCGCTGTAATATTTTGTTTTGGTATCGTATTAAGCATCGTATCGATTAAATCTTTAAACACCTTGCTTTTAGGAGAGAATTACGCTATAAGCTTGGGCTTAAACATAAAAAAAAGCCGGTTAATTATTATTGCTGCGACCAGTCTATTAGCAGGTACTATTACCGCATTTGCAGGCCCCATTGCTTTTATTGGTTTGGCTATTCCGCATATTACGCGTCAGGTTTTTAATACTTCAAATCATAAAATTTTATTACCCGCTGTTTTTTTGTTTGGTGCCATTGTCATGTTAATTTGCGATAGCATTGCGCAATTACCACATAGTGATTACACCTTACCTATTAACGCCATAACCTCTATAATTGGCGCACCGGTAGTAATTTGGTTGTTAGTTAGAAAACAGAAAATGGTATTTTAATAAGAAACATTTATAACTAAAACGTGATACCCAAGGAAATGATTAAATGGATGTCGCATGTGACCGATGAAAAAACAATAGATATAAACACATGAAAACACCTTTTAACACAGCTCTAAACAAAGTCCAAAATACACAAGATAGGCGTCTACATATTTTATGGAACGTCGCGATTATAATTTATTAAGTCATGAGTGCAGCCGAATCACATAGCATCTTAAAAGCTGAAGATTTAACGATTGGTTATTCAACTAAAAAGTTGCAAACTGTCGTGGCTTCGCATATAAATATCGAATTAAAACAAGGTGAGTTGGTTGGTTTAATTGGTGCCAATGGTGTTGGAAAATCTACACTAATTAGAACCCTTACCAACGTACAAAAGCCATTGCGAGGGTCTGTTTTTATAAACGATAAAAACACAAAACAATTTAATCCTATCGACTTAGCAAAAGTTATGAGTTTGGTTTTAACCGAGCAAATAGCCTCTAAAAACCTAACCGTTTTCGAACTTATCGCTTTAGGAAGGCAGCCCTACACCAGTTGGATTGGTAATTTATCGCCATTAGATTACAACATTATAAATAAAGCCATTACCCAAACCAATATTACACGTTTAAAAGACAAAAAATGTTATGAATTAAGTGACGGCCAACTACAAAAAGTTATGATTGCCAGGGCTTTAGCACAAGACACCGACTTAATTATTCTAGACGAGCCCACAACCCATCTGGATATGTACCACAAAGCATACATTTTAAAACTGCTTCAAAAATTAGCACAAGACACTGGTAAAACAATTTTGTTTTCGTCGCATGAAATAGATTTGGCCATTCAATTATGCGATAAACTGGTTGTAATGACCGAAGACGAAGTGGTTTCAGACGAGCCGTGTAATCTCATTTCAAAGGGCACTTTCAACACCTTATTCCCCAAAGATTTAATAAAGTTTGATAAGATTTCTGGTAGTTTTCGTATTAAAAAATAGCAGCTCACGCCGATTAGCATTCTAATTTTAATCCCATACAAAAATCCGCTTAAAACAATTATCTTTGAATACATTTCTTTAATAAAATGAACAATAATCTAATCCTTATCGCAGCTATTCTTGTTTCTGGTGGCTTTGGAGCTTACTTAGGTATACTATTCGCCAAACTAAAAAACAAAAGCGAACAAAGCACTTTAAAAGAACGTGAAAATCAAATGACTCATACCATTGAGGCTCTAAAAGAAAATTTAAATAAAATTGAACATGACCGCGAAGACATCCGAAGAGAAAAAGATTTTCTAAATGAGGAATTGGCCAGAAGAAACACCGAATACCAGAACCTGCAACAACTCCATTTAAAACGCGATGCAGAACTAGAAAAACGGCAAGAACATCTGCGAAAAGACTTCGAGTTATTAGCCACCAAAATACTCGATGAAAAGTCTGAAAAATTCACCCTGCAGAACAAAGAAAACATTAAAAATATATTAAATCCGCTACAAGAAAAAATAAAGACTTTTGAAGAAAAAGTAGATCTAACTCAAAAGGAAAGCATTAGTATGCATTCGGCTTTAAAAGAGCAATTGTTGGGTTTAAAAGACCTCAACCAACAAATGTCTAAAGAAACCACCAACTTAACAAGAGCTTTAAAAGGTGATAGCAAAATGCAAGGCAATTGGGGTGAGTTGGTATTAGAGCGTGTACTCGAAAAATCTGGTTTAGAAAAAGATAGAGAGTATTTTGTACAGCAAAGTTTCACTTTAGCCGATGGGTCGCGTGTTTTGCCAGATGTGGTGTTACACTTACCAGATCGTAAAAAAATGGTAATTGACAGTAAAGTATCTTTAACAGATTACGAGCGCTTTGTTAATGCGGAAGATCACGATAAAGCCCAGTATTTAAAAGGCCATATTAATTCCATAAAGAAGCATGTCGATCAGCTTTCCGAAAAAAATTATCAAGATTTATACACTATCGAATCACCCGATTTTGTCTTGATGTTTATCCCTATCGAACCCGCTTTTGCGGTTGTTGTAAATGAAGACAACACGATATACAATAAAGCTTTTGAAAAAAATATTGTTATCGTAACCCCTTCCACATTATTGGCAACATTACGCACGATTGATAGTATGTGGAACAACGAAAAACAACAGCGCAACGCCATCGAAATTGCTAGACAAGCAGGTGCCCTATACGATAAATTTGAGGGTTTAGTAAGCGATTTAACTGGTATTGGCAAAAAAATAGATGCTGCAAAAAGTGACTATGCCGCTGCTATGAATAAATTAGTTGATGGTCGAGGTAATTTAATTACCAGCGTAGAGAAGTTAAAAAAAATGGGGGCTAAGGCAAAAAAGTCGCTTCCAGAATCTGTAATAAAGCGTGCAGAAGAAAACGAAATTTAAAGCAAATTAAAAAGCTTAAAACATTAATTAAGATATCCATTGCTAACTTATTGTAATTATTAGTTTTTTTAGCGCAGTTTACTTTTTAAATTATAGCGAAGGCGTTAGAGTGGGCAAACTTGTTAAATTTAGTAAAAAAAGGGTATTCTCTAAAACTTGGGAAGTTCAAATAAGCCAAGGCGTTTCCGATGCTCAAACCTTCATTTTTTTCTGTTGAGGACAGCGAAAAAGAAATTGCCAACAATACGACTGAACCAAGTACCTAAAATACAGACTATTAAAATCTCTTTATTTTTTTACCTACTGTTTTTAGCTTGTTTGCGGAAAAATTAATAAACTAAATTTATGAGTTAATTCTTATCTTTAGACTTTTTACAAAAACCAATAGACATCAATTTAATAAATGGGTAATATAGCCACAACCGTTGACCAACAAATTGCGAAATTAATAAACAGAGGCCTTGTCTTAAACAATAATAAGGATATTGAAAAAGCTAAAGAAATATTATCAGACATTGGTTATTATCGTCTAGGTTTTTATTGGTATTACTTTCAAGATAAAGACACTCATGAATTTAATGATAATATAACTTTAGATGATATTGTAAAGCTCTATTATTTTGACTTTGACCTAAAAATGAAACTGCTTCGATATATTTATAGAATCGAAGTACATTTTAGAACTCAACTTGTGTACGAGGCTTCAAATCATTATATAAACAATAACACTTGGTATGTCGACCCTAAGATAGTCAATCAAATAGACCTTGATGAATTTGAAAAAATATATGATAAAATCAAAAAAAACAGTAAAACTTTAGCAAAACACCATGTTAAAAATCCTAATCAAGACTATGCACCTGCGTGGAAAGTTTTTGAGTTTCTAACTTTTGGTCAGGTTTACAATTTTTTTAACAATCTAAAAAACCAAGAATTAAAGAAGAAAATATCTGGAATATATGGCTTCAGAGATGTCAAACTTTTGAACAATTATTTATTATCACTAATTAATATTAGGAATGTTTGCTCGCATAATGGAGTTCTTTTTGATTATGAACAACCTTATGGAATAATGCGAATACCAAATATGCAATATAGAAATAAGACCTTTAATAATACGAATTTGAATGCATCAATTAGATTATTACTATTTATATTAAGCAAGGTTTCTAAAAATCGAGCTAATGAATTAGAACAAGATTTAAAAGATATGTTTTCGCAAGCTAAGGAAAACAAACTAGTTTACGATGTTATTAATTCTAAAATTAAATTTGACTTGTAATGTTAAATATTAACCAATATGACAAAATTTGGTATTATTATTGTATATTTGTCCTCTGAAAGTGCCCGTTTATACATTCTGCTATATATGAGCACTATAAAATAAGAAAATCGACCTAGACATGAAAATGCTCTAGGTTTTTTTTGCTTCTGACTGTCAGCAATTTGACATCGTTTAAAAAAATAAAGTATTCAGTATGTCAATGAACGTCCTTACTGATTGAAAAGTACAGTTGGCAACAAAGTATACTTATAGACAATCTTAAAGAATTTCAAGGTAATTTTATAAAACTTTGCTATTTTGAGCCCCAGAAAAACACCTTTTGCAGGCATCTCCTAATATTTTATAATTAAAGTTTAATAAGAACAAAACGAATAATATAATTGTATTACAACCATGTTTAAACACATTGAAGAATCTCAAATAACTATAACGCAGCTCATGCTGCCATCGCATTCCAATTTTAGCGGTAAAATTCACGGTGGTCATATTTTAAACCTCATGGATCAAATTGCATTTGCCTGTGCATCTAAGCACTCTAGACACTACTGTGTAACGGCATCGGTTAATAAAGTTGATTTCTTAAATTCCATTGAAGTTGGCGAGCTCATGTCGTTAAAAGCATCTATAAATCATACAGGACGAACCTCTATGGTTGTTGGTGTTAGAGTGGAATCTGAAAACGTTCAAACCGGAGAAATAAAACATTGCAACTCGTCTTACTTTACGATGGTAGCCAAAGATAACGACGGCAATAATGTGCCTGTACCAGGTATTATTTTAAAGACTAAAGACGATGTACGTAGATTTTCTAGAAGCATCATGCGACAAGAACACTCTAGAAACAGATCTGAGAATTTTAAACGTTCTGTCTTTAAAATTGAAGAGCATATGGACTTGGTTAAAAATCAAAATGCTAAAGTGGAATTTGAATTAAATGACCATTGAAAGATGTAATAGGTAGTGTAATTCAAACAATCTATTTCCTATCACGCAGCATTTCGATACAAACTAGTATTTTAAAAATAAATAAAGCCGCACAAAGCGGCTTTTATTTATTATCATTATTTACTCAAATACATTTTTCGTCTGGAGTATAAATCGTAAAACTGGTCGTCTTTTAAACTATCTATAAACAAGATACTTTCTCCTGTACTCTTCATTTCAGGCCCGAGTTTCTTGTTAACATTATGAAATTTATCGAACGAAAACACGGGCTGTTTAATAGCGTAGCCCTCTAACTTAGGCTTAAAATTAAAATCTTTAATTTTATTTTCACCTAACATCACCTTTGTTGCATAGTTTATATAAGGCTCTCCGTATGCTTTTGCGATAAAAGGTACAGTACGAGATGCTCTAGGGTTGGCTTCAATAATATAAACCACATCGTCTTTAATGGCAAATTGAATGTTAATTAAACCCACAGTATTTAAGGCTAATGCTATTTTTTTGGTATGATCTTTAATTTGTTGCATGACAAACTCACCTAAATTAAAAGGTGGTAATGTCGCATTACTATCGCCTGAGTGAATACCGCAAGGTTCAATATGCTCCATAATACCAATAATATAAACATCTTCGCCATCGCAAATGGCATCGGCCTCAGCCTCTATAGCACCATCTAAATAGTGGTCTAACAGGAGTTGATTTCCAGGCATTCTAGCTAACAAATCGACCACATGTTTTTCTAACTCTTCCTTATTAATAACGATTTTCATGCCTTGTCCTCCTAACACATAAGAGGGGCGTACTAAAATTGGAAAGTCTAATACATCGGCTATCGCTGCTGCCTCGTCTGCGGTAGTCGCAATATCGAATTTTGGATAAGGAATGTTATTTTCCTTTAAAAGTTTGGAGAACACCCCGCGATCTTCAGCTAAATTTAACGATTCGAAACTCGTGCCTATAATATTAATACCGTATTTGGTTAGTTTTTCAGCGAGCTTTAAAGCTGTTTGCCCACCTAATTGCACGATAACCCCTACTGGCTTTTCGTGTTTAATAATATCGTAAATGTGCTCCCAGAAAACGGGTTCAAAATATAATTTATCGGCGATATCAAAATCGGTTGAAACGGTTTCAGGATTACAATTAATCATAATCGTTTCGTAACCACACTCGGCAGCAGCTAAAACACCATGAACACAACAGTAGTCGAACTCTATACCTTGCCCAATCCTATTTGGACCAGAGCCTAAAACGATAATTTTTTTCTTTTCGGTTACAACACTTTCATTATGCGAAAAACGCTTGCCATCGGTCGTTTGCATATCGCTCTCAAAAGTAGAATAATAATAAGGGGTCTTGGCTTCAAATTCGGCTGCACAAGTATCCACTAATTTATAAACACGATTAACCCCAAGGTCTTCTCTCTTATTATACACCTGACTTTCCAAACAGCCTAACATATGCGCAATTTGCCGGTCGCCATAACCTTTTTGTTTTGCTTCAAGCAGTAAATCCTTCTCGATCGTATCAATAGTAAATGTTGAAATCTCATTGTTGAGCATATGTAATTCTTCGTATTGCTTTAAAAACCACATATCAATTTTTGTGATCTCGTGAATTCTACTTAGTGGAATTCCCATTCTGATGGCATCATAAATTATAAAAACACGATCCCAAGAGGCATTGGTTAATTTCTCTATAATCTGGTCGTAATCTTTATTTTCCTTACCATCTGCACCTAAACCGTTACGCTTAATTTCTAAAGATTGTGTGGCTTTATGCAAGGCCTCTTGAAATGATCTTCCAATACCCATAACCTCACCTACAGATTTCATTTGAAGCCCTAAAGTTCGGTCACTACCTTCAAATTTATCGAAATTCCAACGTGGTATTTTTACAATAACATAATCTAAAGTTGGCTCGAATAAGGCCGAAGTCGATTTTGTGATTTGATTTTTTAATTCATCTAAATGATAGCCCAAAGCTAATTTAGCTGCAATTTTTGCAATGGGATACCCTGTTGCTTTACTGGCTAATGCAGAAGATCGCGAAACCCGTGGATTAATTTCAATAGCTATGATGTCTTCATTTTCGTCTGGAGATACGGCAAACTGCACATTACATCCACCGGCAAAGTCACCTATACTACGCATCATATGCATAGCCATATCACGCATTTTTTGATACGTTTTATCGCTTAAAGTCATAGCTGGAGCCACCGTTATTGAATCTCCTGTATGAATTCCCATGGGATCCATATTCTCGATGGAGCAAATAATAACGACATTATCGTTGGCATCTCTTAACAATTCCAACTCATATTCTTTCCAACCTATAAGCGCTTTATCGATCATAACCTCATGAATAGGAGAAATCTCTAAACCGCGAGTTAATAACTCATCAAAATCTTCTTCTTTATGCACAATAGAGGCACCAGCCCCACCCAATGTATACGAGGCTCGAATGACCAAAGGAAAGCCATATTCCTGAGCAATTTCTTTGCCTTTTAAGTAAGATGTAGCTGTGGCTTGAGGCGCCATAGGTACCCCAATTTTAAGCATGAGTTCCCTAAACTGTTCCCTGTCTTCTGTAATATTTATAGCGTCAATATCGACCCCAATAATATCAACACCAAAATCTTCCCAAATGCCTTTTTCATCGGCTTCAATACATAAATTCAACGCCGTTTGTCCTCCCATTGTAGGTAAAACAGCATCTATTTGAGGGTGTTCTTTTAATATTTTTATTAAGGATTTTGTAGTAAGCGGCAACAAGTACACATGATCTGCCATAGACGGATCTGTCATAATAGTTGCTGGATTAGAATTAATTAAAATAGTCTCTATCCCATCTTCCCTTAAGGATCTTAAAGCTTGAGAACCCGAGTAATCGAATTCGCATGCTTGACCAATAATAATAGGTCCAGAACCAATAATTAAAACAGATTTTAGTTTTTCGTTTTTAGGCATTTTAAATCGAGTTAAGTGATGAATTTAATTTCATATAAAAATAATAATATTTGGGTATAAAAAAAGGCGTTACAATTAAGTAACACCTTTTTAATATCTTCAATAGTCGATCATTATTTCTTATGTCTAATTTCAGATGACACAGATAATTTTTTTCTTCCTTTAGCTCTTCTACGTGCTAATACTTTTCTTCCGTTAGCAGATGCCATTCTCTCTCTGAAACCGTGTTTATTAACTCTTTTTCTCTTAGAAGGCTGAAATGTTCTTTTTGGCATGATATTATCTTTTTAAAATCTGATATTGTAAATCTTTATTATTTTGCTTTTCGGTCTACTCCAAAACCGTCGGCAAATATACAAAGCCTTTATTACTCTCGCAAACCTATTTTAAAAATATTTTTTAATTTATAGATTTGAATAAAAAACACCCTAATAAGCTTTATCAATTCACGTTAAACCCCACCATTTCTTATTTATAGATACACCTCGTTTAATAAAAATTTGCTTTCTTTGCAGCAGCAAAACATCAAATAGCGAACGTTTTGTGTAACGAACCATCTTTTTTATTTAAAATTAACGATCATGTTTAATAAAATTATAAAATTAATTATTGCTGCGGGTCTTATTGCTCTTGCCATTTATCAATTTACTGAAGGCTTTATAGGTAATGGCATCATGTTTTTATTACTATCCACAATTTTTATTTTTCTATATTTTAAAAATGAAATTATTTTACTGGCATTCTTAAGGTTGCGTAAACAAGATTTTGAAGGTGCGAAGAAATGGTTAGATAAAATTAAAAATCCCGAGGCTGCATTAGTTAAAAAGCAACAAGGATATTACAACTACTTACATGGCTTGATGGTATCGCAAACCAATATGAATGAAGCCGAAAAATATTTTAAAAAGGCGATTGCATTAGGCTTATCGATGAAGCACGATTTAGCCATGGCAAAATTAAACTTAGCGGGTATTGCATTCTCTAAACGCAGAAAATTAGAAGCGCAAAAACTTTTAAATGAAGCTCAAAAGCTAGATAAACAAGGTATGCTTACCGATCAAATAAAAATGATGAAGCAAAATATGAAACGTGCCACAGGTCCAAATCAGCATTACGGTGCCGGTGCTTCTTTAAGAGCTCAAAAAAGAAGAGGTTAATTTTAAATCAAGGGAGACCACAACCGTGCATACGATTCTTTAAACTTCTCAAACTTTGAGCGGTTTAAAAAGGTTTCGTACTCTATTAAAGTACTCTGGGTTAAATCTTCAAAAAAATGACTTTTTAATATTTCACTTTGCACGCTGTCGTACATAAAACTATTAATTTCAAAGTTAATATTAAAGCTGCGATAATCCATGTTTGAGGTACCAATGGTGCAAAACACATCATCAATCACCATGGTTTTTGCATGTATAAAGCCTTCATGGTACTTATAAATTTTTACGCCAGCATCCAACAAAGCTTTTAAATAGGAGTTAGAGGCGTGTTTAACAATCCACGAATCGGACTTTTTCGGGATAATTAACCTCACATCAACACCGCTTTTGGCTGCGATTTGTATCGCGGTTAGCATTTCAGAATTAGGCACAAAATAAGGTGTTGTTATATACACGTATTTTTGAGCAGTTAGTATTGCAGTAAAAATAACTTCCATAATATTTGCCCAATCTGTATCTGGCCCACTAGCCGCAATTTGAATGGCAACTTGCTCGTTAAAATCTTCAACTTTAGGAAACAAGGGCTTATAACTAGCTATGTTTTCATTAGAAACAAAATCCCAAGTAGATAAAAAATGAACTTGCAAGGATTTTACAGCCTCGCCATAAATACGTGAATGCGTATCGCGCCAATACCCCTTATCTCGGTATTGGTTTACATATTCATCTGATATGTTTACCCCTCCAACATAACCTATTACACCATCAATTACAGCAATTTTTCTGTGATTTCGATAGTTCATTTTACCTGTAAACTTTGAAAAAAACACAGGCATAAATGCCCTATGCCTTACGCCAGCATGGGTGAGTTTACGTTTCATTGATCTTGATATTTTACTACCAACATCATCATAAATTAATCGCACTTGCAACCCCGCTTTAGCTTTCTCACAAAGCGCATTTAAAACTTTTAGTCCAATTTTGCTATCCATAACAATATAATACTCTAAGTGAATGTGATGTTCTGCGCGCTTAATATCCTTTAAGAGTGCCTCAAATTTATCGTCACCACTTTTAAATATCTCGACCCTGTTATTTAAGCTTAGTGGTTCGTTATCATTAGTGCGCAACAACTTAACCAGTTTAATTTTATCTTCTAAAAAGGCTTGAACTTGCTTTACTTCTTCTCTGTTAAGCTCTAATTCATCATCGATAGATTGGACCACCCGTTCGTTTAAAATACGTTTTTTCTTGAAGATTTTATTTTTCCGATACTCTTGACCAAATAAATAATAAATCAATAAGCCCACAAAAGGAAAAAACACTAGTACAATAATGTACGATAGTGTTTTAGTTGGATTTATACGTTTAAAAAAAATGGTAATTACAGCCGATATAGCTAATATGTAGTTAACAATAAACAGTGCATACCAGATGTTATTTTTAAAAAATTCAAGCATTTACGGATTGGCTTGGTAGTAACCTTCCTTCGGAATGTCAATTTTGTAGGCTTTCTTAGATTTATTATTAAGATGTGGCTCACGAAGCCAAGGGTTGTGCAATTTTAATATTTTATAATTAATACCAAAGTTTTTGGCAAATTTTGCGAAATCACTAACAGCAGTGTCAACCTCAACTTTATAAGTTGGTATTGTTTTGTACAAATCCTTCTCTCTAAAATTAAAACCGTACTTATCTGGGTACGATAATATTTCTTTAAGCGCTACAATTCTAAACAAATAACGTCCTGTTTCCTCGCCCAACAACAAATCGTAATAATTATTAACATTTTGTGCTTTTAGACGTCTCGATATACCGGCATTTCCAGCATTATAAGCTGCTGCAGCCAAAGTCCACGATCCCAATCGTTCTTTAGACTTAATGAGATATTTACAAGCCACTTCAGTAGCTTTTTCTAAATTATATCGTTCGTCGACATTGTTGTTAATTTCTAAACCATTTTCTTTTCCTGTGGCCTTCATTATTTGCCAAACCCCACGTGCGCCCGCTGGCGAAACCGCGTTGGTTAAACCACTTTCTATAACGGCAAGGTATTTAAAATCGTCCGGAACACCATGTTTTGCCAAAATAGGTTCAATTATTGGGAAGTATTTTTTAGAGCGTTTAAACATTAATAAACCATTAGACTGCCAATAGGTATTAACCAATAGCTCTCTGTCCATGCGCTCTAAAATATCGGGGTTCTCTAGAGGTACTGGCTCTCCCGCAAAATTTAAATAGTCTGGAATTTGCAGAGCGTAAACATTGTAGTCGTTTATTACTTTGGTTTCAAAATTTTCGTCGGTAGGCGCGTTTTGTACAGCATAAATAAACATGCCACAAAGGCTTAGTAATCCGATAAAGGCGAGGGTTTTTTGTATTAATTTCATTCTAATAGATTTTTTATTAAAGATAGAAAAAATAATTACAACTAAATAGTTAATTTTTAGTGTTTTAAAACTTGTTTAAACGAATTAAGCTTTTAAAAAAGGCTAATCGCCACGTTTACACAATTTCAAACAGGTTAAAATCCAGTTAATTTTTTAAAATGAGTTCTGGTAAATTTGCGTTAAACCATTTGTATTTGGTAATTATCATAACGTGCGAACCTCCTTTAACAGTGATACAATTCGAAATGTTTTTTATGGGAAAGACACTGTCTTTATCCCCATGAATATGTATAATTTCTGGGTGATGTTTTACTGGTTTCCAACACAGCATATTTTTAATTGCCCAACTTAAATATTGACTATCGTTAACGGCGAGATACTTTTTGTAAAACTCTAAACGCTTTGTGATATCGCTTCCAGATACGTATTTAACAAGCCCCTCTAAACCACCAACAAAATGGGTTGGTATTAACTTATAAAGCTTAGTTGATTTTACAATACGCATACGCTTGGGCATTTCGTGTGCCGATTTTATACTTGAAATAATAATAAGTTTTCTAACCCTAATTTGGGTCGAAATTTCCTGAACTAAAACACCTCCAAAGGAGATACCTACCAAAACAACATTATCGTGATATATATGTTTTGAAATTCGCGAAGCATAACTGCTTAATGATTCGTTTTCTAACGGATTTATCCATTCTAAGGTATGCATTTTAAACTTGTTCTCTGGCAACTTTATATACTCGAAAATTTTAGGGCTTGCCGCCATCCCAGGCATAAAATACACATGTATTATCTCTTGATGCATAAGGTTTTAACCATTAGTTTCGTGGATTACAACTATTTTTTTCGTACTTTCGTACAAAGTTATAAAATAGTCCTCGCTATTTTAAAAATTCCTTTAGAAATAAAACAAATCATTATGGTTGAAACTGCAGAATTGATTGACAACGATTTTTTACGTCAATATGAAATTAAAATTGATGAGCATTTGGCGATAATCGAATATTCTTTACAAGAACGAAAAATTTTCTTAACCAAACTTATTGTGCCCAACGGTATAAAAGATGACGAATTTACGAAAAAATTTTTAGAAGTTGTTTTTGAACAGATTAGAGGACGCAACTTAAGCGTGGTTCCTACTAGTCCAGAAATTGCTAAATTTGTAAGAAGCAACAGAAAATATAAGCGCATGCTTCCTGTTGGTTTAAGGATTTAAACGTCTATAAACGTCATAAAAAAACCGAAGCCTTTTACTCTTCGGTTTTCCATTTATTTGGGTTTTATTACAAAAAGTCAAGTCTTACCGCACCATCTTCATCAATTTTAGTAAGCTTAACATCATGCAAGGTATTTACCAAATCGGGATTCCAAGGTGTTTTTACTTTGACGTAATTTTCGGTAAAGCCATAAATATAGCCTTCTTTATTTTCGCTCTCAAACAATACATTTCGGTGCGTTCCTAACTGATTTTCGTAAAAAGCACGTCGTTTTTTAACAGATAAGCCACGTAGCATTTTACTGCGCTTGCTTCTAACATTATTAGGCACAACGCCATCCATGGTAATGGCCTGAGTATTATCACGCTCAGAATAGGTAAAAACGTGTAAATAAGAAATATCTAAATTGGCTAAGAAATTATAGGTTTCCAGAAACAACTCGTCGGTTTCACCAGGAAAACCAACAATTACATCGACACCAATACAGGCATGTGGCATTACCTCCCTAATTCTAGACACCCTATCTGCGTATAGTTCTCGCATATAGCGGCGTTTCATTTTTTTTAGAATTGCATTACTTCCTGATTGTAAGGGGATGTGAAAATGTGGTACAAAAGCTCTAGACCTTGAAACCAAATCTATGGTTTCGTTTTTTAGAAGATTGGGCTCTATTGAGGAGATTCGCAGGCGCTCTATTCCCTGGACTTTATCTAATTCGGTAACCAAATCTAAAAACGTATGCTCGTGTTTTTTATTTCCAAACTCACCTTTTCCATAATCACCAATATTAACACCTGTTAAAACGATTTCCTTGATATTTTGTTTAGAAATATCTTGGGCATCCTTTAAAACATTCTCTAAAGCATTACTTCGGGAAATACCTCGTGCCAAAGGAATGGTGCAAAATGTACATTTATAATCGCAACCATCTTGTACTTTTAAAAAAGCACGAGTGCGATCGCCTAACGAATAACTTCCTACATAAAAATCGGCCTCTTCAATTTCGCAAGAATGCACTTCACCAAAATCATTTTTAGACAAATCGTTTAAATAATCGGTAATCTTAAATTTTTCGGTTGCCCCAAGCACCAAATCAACACCATTAACATCGGCTAATTCTTCCGGTTTAAGCTGTGCATAACACCCCACCGCAGCAACAAAAGCATCAGGATTAATTTTTTGTGCTTGCTTAACTATGGTTTTAAAACGCTTATCTGCATTATCTGTAACCGTACAGGTATTAATAACGTATATGTCTGCTTTTTCAGAAAAATCTACTCGATCGAAACCTTCTTTATTAAAGCTTCTTGCAATGGTTGATGTCTCAGAAAAGTTAAGCTTACAACCTAAAGTATAAAATGCTACTTTTTTATTCATTTTTATAGATGTACCTGTGCTTGAATCAGGTATTTATTATTTTGAAAATTATATATTCAATACGAATTAAAATCGTTATTTTAAAACGAATATTCAAACAAGTGAAGCTGCAAAACTACAATTAATAACTAATATTGAAAAAAAGAGTAGCCATTAATCATGATATTTAAAACGACTAAGTACACGACTGCCTAAAAATTATGTGTTAGCGTATTAATTTAGACTTTAAAACTACCCTAAAAAGACTTCTTAAAAAGCTTATAAAAAGATGGAAACACTAAATATCTGTATCGTCTGAAAACAGCTCTGCTTCCTTCTGTTCGCCCTCTTTCTCATTAATTATTCCAAATACTAAAAAATAAACAGACATCCCATAAAGCAGCATGATTATCACATCTTCAAATGGTAAAGGAAATTTAAATGTTTTTATAGCCATAATACTTTCACTTATGGTGAATAATAAAACTCCAATAAAAACAGAGTTAAAACTAGTAGTATTATAAACCCCTTTTCTTAAAAAAGCAAATTGCAACATTAAGAGGGTTAGAAAAAACGCAATTAATGCGGGAATCATAAAGGCGTGAACATCTACAAATAAAAAGGCAACGATAAGGATAATGTAAACAAATATGGCAAGCGTAAAGGGTATTAATTTCGAGATTTCAAAATCTTTTTTATGGGAAAATTTAGCGCAAAAAAACAATTTACCAATCGAAAAAAACAATATACTAATTAGAAAAAAATTGACGTTTTCGTGAATTATAATAGTGATATCCCCAATTAAAAAAGATAATAAAGCTAAATACACCCAACCATGTCTTTTCTTGTTATGCCCAACTTTGCTATAAAAAAAGTAGACCATTAACAAAATCATTAACCAAGGTTTAGACATAAACCGATACGGAAACTCAGGTAGGCCAACCTTAACTATTATATCAATTAACAGTACAGAAAAATATAAGAATGCAAAGTTTTTGTGGTTAGTAAAAAGTGGTTTTATCATGGTTTAACTTAGACTAGGACTTTACAAAAGTAACTAAATTTTTATTTACAAAACCATATAACTTTCATGTTTGCAACATTTTAGGGCGTATCTTGATTTAAAAAACCATCAACCTTATGATTTATGCTCTTCATTTTTCCGGTATTTTTTTGTTAGCTCAAAAACATGCTCAAAAATAGCTCTATCGTGTTTTGTAAATTCTATTTTTTTTCTTTCCATAACAGCCTTAGTTACCTCGAAAACCTTATCGATTCGATAAGTTGCAAGACCAGCACTGCCCCCCCAACTAAAACTAGGAATAAATTTTGCAGGAAAACCAGCTCCAAAAACATTAGCACTCACACCAACAACGGTTCCCGTATTAAACATGGTATTTATACCGCTTTTGCTGTGATCGCCCATCATAAGTCCACAAAACTGCAATCCTGTTTTAACAAAATTTTCGGTTTCATAATTCCACATACTCACTTCGGCATAGTTGTTTTTAAGATTAGAACTGTTGGTATCTGCACCTAAGTTACACCATTCTCCCAAAACTGAATTTCCCAAATAGCCTTCGTGACCTTTATTTGAATTTTGAAAAATAACTGAATTTTTAATTTCACCGCCTACTCTACTACATGGCCCTATGGTCGTTGGGCCATAAATTTTAGCTCCCATTTTTATCGCCGCTCTTTCCCCTAAAGCTAACGGTCCTCGAACAAGTACACCTTCCATAATCGTAGCGTCTTTACCTATATAAATGGGCCCTAGGCTTGCATTAAGTGTAGCAAACTCTAAAGTAGCGCCTTGCTCTACAAAAATGTTTTCTGGAGCAATAACATTATTACTGGCAGGAATTGGTTGAGATTGCCTTCCCTTAGTAATTAAATTAAAATCTTCTTGAATAGCTTCACCGTTTTTAGAGAAAATATCCCAATTATGCTCAATTTTTATAACATCGTCATGAAACTCAATGGCTTCATAATTGTCTAAATCAACATCGGTTTGAGAAGCTTTAGTATAAAATGCAATTACATCTTCGCCGTCAAAAATGGCTTGATTTTCTTTTAAATCAGCAACAAGATCTACTAAAAGTTTATTTGGTAAATAGGAGGCGTTTATTAATATATTTTCATCCATTTCGACCATTGGAAACTTATCAGACAAATAATCTTCAGTAACCGTCGTCATGGTAGAGCCTAAAAACAATTCCCATTTTTCTCTTATCGTTAAAATGCCAATTCTAATGTCGGCAACGGGTCTTGTAAATGTAAAGGGCAACAAATTATTGCGGGCAGGCCCATCAAATAAAATATAATTCATGTTTTATTAATTGGTGTGTTTATGCATAGGACAAGGCCTACGAATAATATTTTAACGCAACAAACCCTACAAGCTAGGATAATTTGCTTTTTTCACATCAAATATAAACATTACAATAAATATTCCTATTCTTTTTTAAAAGGTAAACTATATAGCTCTGGCTTACTAATCTATATATAAGCACAAAAAAAGCCTTTCAGTAAACTTGAAAGGCTTTGTAAATCTATCGGACTAAGCTTATTTTTTAAACTTAGCATATTTTGTTTTAAACTTATCAATACGACCAGCAGTATCTATTAATTTAGATTTACCAGTATAAAATGGATGTGAAGTTCTTGAAATCTCCATTTTTACAAGCGGATATTCAACACCATCCACCTCTATTGTTTCGTTAGTGTTTGCAGTAGATTTAGTTAAAAACACATCGTCGTTAGACATATCTTTAAACGCTACTAATCTATAATTCTCTGGGTGTATACCTTTTCTCATCGCTAAACGCTTTTTATGCTTTATAATTTCAAGCTGCAAATTTAAGCTTTTTTTATAACTTTGCAATACTTTTTAATAAATTTTATAAACTTATAAATGATAAGCTTTTTCTATCTTTGAAAAATAAGCGTATAAATTACACTAAATTCTATACTTATGGAAAAAGCCTTAAAAACAATCGCCACAAATTACGGTTTGTACCTAGGAGCCCTACTAGCACTATTAACCGTGTTGGCTTATGCTCTAGATTTAACGCTCATGACGAATATGTGGTTTGGAATATTTATTCTTGTGGTTGTAATTACCTTAGGTATTATATCGGTTGTTAAAACCAAACAGGCCTTACTTGGTTTTGCAACTTTTAAGCAAGCTTTTGCGTCTTACTTCTTAACCGTATTAATTGGATTAGTAATAAGTAATTTTGTATCTTATCTCTTATTTAATTTTATCGATCCAGAAGCAGCCGACACTTTAAAACAATTAACAATAGAGAAAACCATTGCCATGCTTGAGGGCTTTAATACACCAAATGAAATTATAGCAGAATCGGTGGATCAAATGGAATCTCAGAATCAATATTCCTTGGTAAACATTATAAAAAGTCTTGCCGGTTCTCTTGTTCTCTTTACTTTAATTGGATTAGTAGTAGCAGCCTTTATGAAAAAAAATAATCCAGCAGCTCAATAATTTGAGTATTTTTGAAGCGAAATTTTAAACGTATAAATGAATATATCTGTAGTTATACCGCTACTTAACGAACAAGACTCACTTATAGAACTTAACGATTGGATTCGAAAAGTTATGAGGTCTCACAATTTTTCTTACGAAGTAATATTTATCGATGATGGTAGCACAGATGATTCTTGGAAAATAATTAGCAAACTTTCTACCAACGATAAGGACGTTAAAGGTATTAGATTTGTAAAAAACTTTGGCAAGTCTCAGGCATTACACGCTGGTTTTAACAAAGCCGAAGGCGCTGTTGTTATTACCATGGATGCCGATTTACAAGACAATCCTGACGAAATACCAGAGCTTTACAACATGATTGTAAATGAGGGATTCGACTTAGTTTCTGGTTGGAAAAAAAAGCGATACGATGCCGTGTTATCAAAAAATTTACCCTCAAAATTATTCAATTGGGCCGCAAGAAAAACCTCTGGTGTTAAATTAAATGATTTTAACTGCGGACTTAAAGCCTACAAACTCGAGGTGGTAAAAAACATTGATGTAAATGGTGAGATGCACCGCTATATTCCCGTGTTATCTAAAAACGCAGGATTTACCAATATTGGCGAAAAAGTAGTACAGCACCAAGCGAGAAAATATGGGCAAACTAAATTTGGAATGAATCGGTTTGTACATGGTTTTTTAGACCTTATCACCATTTGGTTTATATCGCGCTTTGGTAAACGCCCCATGCACTTATTTGGCGCTTTAGGTTTTATCATGTTTGCCATTGGCTTTGGGTTTTCGGGATATTTAGGGGTCGATAAACTTTTTTTTAATCCTGACGGAAGACTTATAAGCCAGCGTCCAGAGTTTTTTATCGCATTAGCAACCATGATTATAGGTACGCAGTTTTTTGTTGCTGGTTTTTTAGGTGAAATTATTTTACGTACCAAATCAAATAAAAAACGTTATCTCATTAAAGATGAATTGAATTTTAAATAAAACCGACCGTCTTAAACCAAAAAGCAACCTATTAACTCGTGAAATGCTTATTTTTGCGACGACATAATTAACGAACTTACATTAATGATACACATTAAACCTGAAATCTTAAAGAGAATAAACACGTGGTTAACCCCAACTTTCGATGAACAAACGCAACAAACTATAAAAGATAGTATTGCCAATAATCCCCAAGACATTCAAGAAAGTTTTTATAAAGATTTAGAATTCGGTACTGGTGGCATGCGCGGTATAATGGGTGTTGGCACCAATAGAATTAACAAATATACCCTTGGTAAAAACACACAGGGACTAAGTAATTATTTACATCAATCGTTTCCAAACAAAACCCCAAGAGCCGTCATTGCTTTCGATTGCAGACACAACAGCAAATCCTTAGCCCAAGTGGTAGCCGATGTGTTCTCTGCGAATGGTGTTGAAGTGTATTTGTTTGAAGATTTAAGACCTACCCCGCAATTATCTTTTGCTTTAAAACACCTAAACTGTCATTGCGGTATTGTTTTAACAGCATCACACAACCCGCCAGAATACAATGGCTATAAGGTGTATTGGCAAGATGGCGGACAATTAGTACCACCACATGATGATGCAATAATCAATGAAATAAACCAAATAGATTATGCCGATATAAAATTTGAAGCCAAATCCGAATTAATTCATTCTATAGGTCGAGATATCGATGAGGTCTTTATTAACGCCGCTGTAAAAAACGGAAGCTTTAATACCCCTCAAGTCGCAAAAGACGATTTAACTATCGTTTTCACGTCCCTCCACGGTACATCCATTGTTTCTGTGCCTGAAACTTTAAAACGCGCAGGTTATAAAAACGTTCATATTGTAAAAGAACAAGAAGTACCAGATGGTAATTTTCCAACAGTAGTGTCGCCAAACCCTGAAGAACCTGAAGCCTTAAAAATGGCTTTAGAATTGGCCGAAAAAGTAAATGCTGATATTGTTATTGGTACCGATCCAGATTGCGACAGGTTGGGCGTTGCAGTGCGTAATACAGAAAATAAATTACAGATACTTAACGGCAACCAAAGCATGGTTGTTATGACAGATTTTCTTCTAAAACAATGGAAAAAGGCCGACAAAATCAAGGGTAAAGAATTTGTAGCATCCACTGTAGTTTCTACCCCTATGTTTAGCACCATTGCAGCAGCCTATCAGGTAGAAAGTAAAATTGTACTTACGGGTTTTAAATGGATTGCCAAATTGATTCACGATCTTAAACACCTTGATTTTATTGGTGGTGGCGAAGAAAGTTTTGGTTTTATGGTTGGCGATTTTGTGCGTGATAAAGACGCCGTAACAGCCACGCTTTTAGCCTGCGAAATTGCGGCTCAAGCTAAAGCGAATGGCAGCTCGATGTACGAAGAATTAATTGATTTATACATAAACCACGGTTTTTATAAAGAACATCTTATCGCTTTAACCAAAAAAGGTATTGAAGGTGCTCAAGAAATAAAACAGGTTATGATTGATGCCCGTGAAACACCACCAAAAACGATAAACGGCTCCAAAGTAATTAAAATTGAAGATTACCAATCGTCAATTGCTAAAAATATCTTAACTGGCGAGGAAGTTGCAATAACAATCCCAAAATCTAATGTGCTTATTTATTACACAGAAGATGGCACCAAAGTCGCATTAAGACCAAGTGGCACCGAGCCCAAAATAAAATTCTATATCAGCGTAAATACGACTTTAAATTCGACAGCCGAATATAAAGCCACAGAAGCTCAGTTAGATGCTAAAATAGACGCGATAATAAAAGACATGAAACTAAACTAATGAATCATTTTTATAATATTTTAAAATACGCTAAACCTTATAAAGTTTACGCACTGGGACACATTATTTCTAATGTGTTTTTTGCTTTATTTGGAGCCTTATCTTTTGTAGCCCTAATCCCTATGCTAGATATACTTTTTGAAAAGAAAGATAACCTTATACCTGTAACCAAACCTGTATACGAGGGGATTTCGAGTTTAAAAGATTTTTATAAAGATTACTTAGCCTATCAAGTAAATTTATATGCAGAAAACGATCCGCAAAAAGCGTTATTACTAGTTGTAGGATTAATAATAACTTTATTTCTTCTAAAAAATATTTCTGGCTATTTCGCTAATTACTTCATGGTCTTTTTAAGAAATGGTGTGGTGCGAGATCTTAGAAATAAGATTTATAAAAAAATTCTTGACCTACCACTTTCATATTTTTCCGAACAAAAAAAAGGCGATATTATGGCGCGAGTTTCGAATGATGTATCGACGCTACAATATTCTATGCTACCCGTTTTAGAACTTATTGCCAGAGAGCCTTTAATGATTATATTCACCCTAATCATGATGCTTATTATAAGTGCAAAACTTACATTTTTTGTGTTTATTTTTATTCCACTATCTGGAATTATAATTTCTAGAATTGGTAAAAGTTTAAAACGGAAATCCGATCGTGTACAAAAAGAACAAGGTGTAATTTTATCTACTTTAGAAGAAACCCTAACAGGATTGCGTATTATAAAAGGATTTAATGCTGAAAAAAAATTTAACGACAGGTTTCAAGAATCTACCAATCGCTTTTATAACTTTTCGAACAAATTATTAAATCGTCAAAATTTAGCCTCTCCCACAAGTGAAGTGTTGGGCATCTTAGTAATTTCGGTGCTATTGTGGTACGGCGGTCAGCTAGTTCTTGTTGATAACTCTCTCGATGGCAGTTCTTTTATAGCTTACATGGGTTTAGCCTATAATATCATGGTACCGGCTAAAGCGATTTCAAGAGGCTTATATAACATTAAACAAGGTAATGCTGCCGCAGAACGCATTCAAGAAATTATAGACACCCCAAACCCATTAAAAGATAAAGAAAATGCCATAGTAAAAACCAGTTTTGATTCTGAAATTAAGTTTGACAACATCTCATTCAAATATCAAGACGAGTACGTCCTAAAAAACTTTTCTCTAACTGTACCTAAAGGAAAAACAGTAGCTCTAGTAGGACAATCTGGGAGTGGAAAATCGACTATTGCCAATCTCATCACCCGATTTTACGATGTAAACAAAGGGCAAATTTTAATTGATGGTTTAGATATTCGCAACTTGACAACAAGCTCTCTGCGCGAACAATTAGGTATTGTAACACAAGACGCCATATTATTTAACGACAGTATAAAAAACAACATTAAACTTGGGGGTGAAAATGCCACTGAAAACGAGATAATTGAAGCTTTAAAAATTGCCAATGCCTGGGAGTTTGTTAAAGATTTGCCAGACGGCATTCATACCAATATTGGAGACTCTGGAAACAAGCTATCTGGCGGTCAAAAACAACGTTTAAGCATTGCTCGCGCCGTATTAAAAAGCCCACCTATTATGGTGCTAGACGAAGCCACATCGGCACTCGATACAGAAAGCGAACGCCTCGTGCAAATGGCACTGGAAAACATGATGAGAAATAAAACATCAATTGTGATTGCCCATAGGCTGTCTACCATTCAAAGCGCAGACCAAATAGTGGTTTTAAACAAAGGCGAAATTGTTGAGCAAGGACAACATAGCGAACTTATAATAAAAAATGGAACCTACAAGAAATTAGTAGACATGCAGACCTTATAATTTGGTATGTCGTTCTAAAAATTTTAAAAGGATAGTGGTGCAAACTTCTATCCTTTTTTTCTGTGTACACTTACATCTTAAACAAAAACATACACGAATACCGATTTAATTTTGTAATGTCGTATGGTTAATTTGAATTGTTTTTTGATCAGTTGAATTAGAACATCAAAGCATAGCCAGAGTTATGGTTTATGGTATACCGAAATATACGCGAAAAAGAACTGCGAAGCACATCATGAACACCTATTTATAAAATAGAAAGATGTGAGTAAACGAATTATAGGCGACATGATATTTTTATTTTAGTAGAAAACACCAAAAAACAGATTTATAATTAAACTTTAATATAAGATAAGAGTCTAACACCTAAATGGAGATCTTTTGATTGACGAGATAGCGCTATTACAACAATTACAATCTGAATCTTATAAAGAAGAAGCTTTTAAAACCCTGCTTACTTTATATAAGGAGCGCTTATATTGGCATATTCGAAACATAGTGAAATCTCATGACGATGCCGACGACGTCCTACAAAACACCTTTATAAAAGTATATAAAAACATAAACAGCTTTAAAGGCGAAAGTAAATTATTTTCTTGGATGTATCGCATCGCCACTAACGAAGCCATTACTTTTTTAAATAAAAAAGCAAAACAATTACAAATAACAAGTGAAGAAGTACAGCAAATCGCGATAAACAATCTCATTTCAGATGTTTATTTTGAAGGAGACGCCATTCAATTGAAACTACAAAAAGCCATTGCCACCCTACCAGAAAAACAACAGTTGGTATTTAATATGAAGTATTTTGAAGCCATTAAATACAAAGATATGGCAGATATTCTTGAAACTAGTGAGGGCGCTTTAAAAGCCTCTTATCATATTGCCGTGAAAAAAATAAAAGATTATTTAAGCCATGAGTGAAAAGTGAAAATTAAACCTTTTATATTTAAGCGAGTCTAATACGGAGATGAAAAACAATAGTTTACATAATAAAAATAATTCGGGGTTTAAGACGCCAAATTCATACTTTGAATCTTTTGATGAAACCTTTTTTACTAAATTGAAACATGAAGAGAAATTAAGCGATCTTAAATCTGCCGGATTTAAAACGCCAAAGGCTTACTTTAATACCGTCGACGATAACATTTTAAATCGTATTAATAGCGAAAAAGGCACTAAAGTAATTTCTTTATTTTCATGGAAAAACATCGCTTTAGCATCGTCTGTGGCAGCTAGTCTTGTTCTTATGTTTCATGTATTTTTTAACTCTGATCAAACATTAACTCTAGACAGTTTAGAAACAGCCGCTATCGAAAACTATTTAGTCGAAGTAGATTTTACAAGTATCGATTTTGCCGCTTTATTAACTGAAGATGACATAACTGCTGATGCACTTATAAACCATGATTTTTCAGAAGATATCATAGAAGATTATCTTATCGATAATACAGACCTTGAAGATTTATTAACAGAATAAACAGATTACAGCATCATGAAAAAAATTATTATAGCTATTCTTTTCTTAAGTGCAACCCTTACGGTGTTCGCTCAAGGCCATGAAAAAAAAGACCAGATAAAAGCACTTAAAATAGCATATATTACAGATAGATTAGACTTAACAACAAGCGAAGCACAGAAGTTTTGGCCCATATACAACACCTATAACGAAACTATAAGAACCCTAAGACATGAGGTTATTAGGAACATTCGTAGAGATGTTAAACAGAATTACAATACACTTACAACCGAAAAAGCTACAGAACTTTTAAAGCAACTAACTGAAGCAGAAACCAGCATACACAACGAAACCATATCATTAACAGAACAGCTTAAAACAGTTATTTCCTCTAAAAAAATACTCTTATTAAAAATTGCCGAAGACGAGTTTAATCGAAAACTCTTAGGGCATATGAGAAAAAGATACAAGGGAAACAAGAATTAAATGTCGTATTGTTAATTTGCTATTAGCTGCCACCATACTCGAGTTACTCGCTAAAGGTTAGTTTAGAGATTCTGCCAGAACCAGCAGCATAAGCCACGCTATCGTTTACAAACCGAATGGTATAAAAACCTTCAGGGCTTAAATTTTTCCAAGTACTACCAGAATCGCTACTGTAATCAATCCCTTTAAACCCAATAGCAACCAATTCCTTTCCTTTCCTATTTGGAATGTATTGCACACAACTTCTGTAATTTGGATTTTTATCTGGTGCAACTAATTCCCATGTTTTACCTCCATCACTAGTTCTTATTTTATTGGCGGTATTATTATCGGGTTGGGTGTAATCGCCACCAATTCCAAAACCATTAAGTGCATCGTAAAAATCGATAGAATACAGGCCTGTAGTTGCAAGACCTTGTACAATTGGGGTGCTATAAACTTCCCAAGTTTTGCCTTTATCTGGCGAGTATAACACTCTGCTTGCCTTTCCTCCTGTTGCTACCCAAGTATGATTACCAACAATAGCAATATTAGTATTGCTGGCGGCAAAAGCAGCTTCGCCATCTAAAATTTTCGGCAAATTCTCGCAAGACAATTTCGACCATGATTTACCGCCATTTCTGGTAATAATAATGCTCATGCAATCATTGGTGGGATCGCCAATAGCAATGCCCTCATTGTTATTCCAAAACCGCATAGCGTTATAAAAAGCTTTCGGGTGATGGTCTTGATAAACCAATTCCATATTCCCCGTATCTCCCGTTTTATATAACAAGGCTGGCGACCCCACGCTTAACATAAAAAAATCTTGAGCCGTTTGAGCAACGGCTCTAAATTCTAAATTAAGGGAATCAAAGACCTGCTTTGATTTTAATAAACTATGTGTTTTAACATTGTATAATCCGTAGGTGTTATTATTCCCAGCAAAAGCCAAATTGCCATCATTAAGTAATTGAATTGCTCGTATACTTAATAAGGAATCCTGCATAACGGTTTCAATTTTAACAGAATTTATATCTCTAGGCACAAACTCTTTTTCATCTTGACATGAAAACAATACCAATAACACCAGTACAAATACGCTATGCTTCATTTTAATAATTTTCTATAAAAATAACAAAGCTATCTTCACAAACATAGCAGAATTAGAGATTTCATCTTATATTCCTGTAAACCTTACATCCAATTATCTTTTCATCTATAAAGCGAATCAAATAGTTTTAACAGATTCCATGACTAAAACTATAATTTGGTTTAAACACCAAAATACTCATAAATTACAACCCTGTTGGGCTTGAGTGTTATAAGGATTTTCTAAATATTAATCTATTTCCTCTTTCACTCAATTCAAATTCACTCACATATTCCATCTTTAATTTTTCTAGTACTTTTCTTGACCTTATATTTTCAGGACTAACTGTTGCTATTAATTCTGTCAAATTCATTTCGTTTTTTGCATAGTCCAACCAGAATTGGCCAATTTCTGTGGCTAGACCTTTGCCCCAATTATTATCATCAAGTATAAATCCAAACTCATAATTATCCCGATTTAAATAATTGCATTTTAGTAAGCCTGTAATTCCGATAAGGCGATCTTCTGAGCCAGAAGTTAGGCACCAGAATCCCACTTGATCAGTTTCAGACTTAATGAAATCTTCTTTCAGTATTTTTTTGAATTCGTTCTTGGTGAAAACTCTTCCTTTTAAAGCTGTTTTCATCACCAAATGGTTTTTACAGAATAGTTTTTCTAAATCTTTTTCATATTTAGAATTTAATGGTTTAAATTTTAATCTATCTGTTTCCAACATCAATTATATTATTTTCAGTTTTAGAACTAAAAGCCGACTATCAAATAAAACTACTTTCCGCCCGAATCTTTATGTTCTTCAACCACAACTTCATCGCGATATTTACAGCAGGAATGGATGGCATTATAAGCCTCATCTGGTGCTTTTACAGCCTTGGTATCATGACCAACGCTGGCTATTTTTTTGCTTATGGTTTCTAAATCAGTTTTACGCTCATCGTAAATCAATTGTAACTCATGCGTTTTAACATTCCAAACGGCAGATTTTACCCCTTTTGATGATAAACAAGCCTTTTCAATTCGGCTTTTACACATCATACAAACCCCATCTACTTCAATTGAGGCTTTAGCGTTTTTATTTTGTGCAAAAGTTGTTGTTCCTATCAGCATTAATGCGAAGATCATTATTTTTTTCATGTGTTTATATTTATTGTTTTTACATTGGTAACATGCGACATCTCTTTAATCATTCCCTTGGGTATCAAGTTTTAGTTATGGATGTTTCATGTCTTGATTTTATTTAATTAATCATATAATTTAGTACTTTAAAATTAAAAAAAGCCAATCCTCAATCGTATTATTTCGAGATTTTACTTTATTTTAAATCGTAAACCCGCATAGTAGCTTGCTCCAAAAATTGGTCCGTACACAAAAGTAGTATCAAAATTTGAACCAAAAGGGTTATTTGCCCCCAAAATAGGATTATCTTGTTTTGTATTGGTCATGTTTTCGCCACCAAAATACACTTCAAATTTAGGGGAGAACACTTTGGTAATTTGTGCATTTAAAGTCGTTACACTTGGTGTGTATTCTGGCAACTGAAATGCTAAAGGACTCGTAACTGTCGAAGAAAAACGTTGTTTACCTAGCCAATTGAAAGTCACATCAAACCGCCATTGCCCAGTATCATTATCGTTCATGTGTGTTTCGTAGGCCGCATTTGCAAAAAATCTATTTTTAGGGGTTAGAGGTCTTTCTAGTTTTTCAGATTGGTATTGGGTTTTCACATCGTAATATTTGTAAGCCAACCGTAAATCGAAATGTTCAAAGACATTATAATTCATTTCTATTTGAAAACTATTGGCATAACTATCACCTTCTAAATTATAAAAATTCACTTCTTGCGGATTTTCAAAATCGACCACAACTTGATTTTCAAAATCAGTTCGATAAAAATCTACAGTAATATCGGCTTTTCTTTTAAAAAGATTAAAGCCTTGTAAAAATGAGATCCCGTAATTCCATGCAATTTCTGGATTTAGTCCATAAATTTCGCCATCGCTGTTTAAAATATTAAGCAATCTAGAGGTCGAGAAAACACTTTGATTTTCGGCAAAAATATTAGCACTTCGTTTCCCTCGACCAAATGACGCGCGTAGTGCCGATTTCCCCCATGGCGTATATCTCGCATGAAATCGTGGTGTTACAAAGGTACCCCATAAATTGTGGTTATCTATTCGCAGGCCTGCCGTTAAATTAAGTTTTTCTAAATTATCGAAATTATACTCAAAAAAGCCACCTACAGAGCGTTCGGTTCGCTCGTAATCTGTTGTGTTCACAAGCTCATCGTAATGATCGTAAGTGAAGCTCATTCCTGTTTTAATTTTATGCCTTGAATCACTAATTATCGAATTGTAAATAGCATTAGTGTAGAGGCTATTCTGCTTAATATGATAGAGATTTAAACCATAATACGACTCTTGTTTATGATTGCTATATGCCGCTTGCACCCCTATACTTTGCCAAGGGATTTCCGGATTTATATAACCAAATTTTGTCGATATCTCGTAACGCCTAGTGTCAATTTCGCTTCCCCAAGCATTTGTTGTGCCTTTGTCGGTTTTCGAATTAAAATTAACCTGCCCAGTTTGTTTCTCATCATTTAAAACATTCAAATTCAAAAACGTTACAAAACCTTTTTCGGTATCGATATATTGCCAACGGTTCATGACACTTACTTGTTCTTGTAAAGGCATATCTAAAAACGAATCGTTATTATTATCGTGTTTGGCATCTCTTAAATTACCATGCATATACAAGCCTGTACTCCATTTATCGCTTATTGGCGTGTTTAAATGGGTATTTAATTCTAACCGCCCGTTTGCATTGGCATAGGCATTAATATAAACTTTATTATCTGTAAGCGGTTTAACCAATTCGGCGTTTATTTGCCCTGCAATACTCTCAAAGCCATTTACTACGCTTCCTGCGCCTTTGGTTATTTGGATACTCTCTATCCAAGTGCCTGGAATAAAACTCATCCCAAAAGCCTGTGATGCCCCCCGTATGGACGGGATATTTTCAGTGGCAATCAAGATATACGGACTTGTTAAACCTAGCATTTTTATCTGTCGAGTACCAGTCACGGCATCGGCAAAATTAACATCGATAGAAGGATTGGTTTCAAAACTCTCAGATAAATTACAGCAAGCAGCTTTTAATAGCTCTTCGCTACCTACTGTAAAAGTATTCGCTGCGTGTAAATACGATTTTGTTGTAGTTTGCTTTCTTGAAGTTAGAGTTACAGTGGCTAAATCTCCTTTAGATTCGAGCCAATGACGTATCGTTTTTGGTTGAGATATTGTTAAGGTATCGGTTTTAAATCCTACATAACTTATAACTAATTTTTTGTTTTCGGATGTGTATGGGATACTAAACCTGCCCTCAATATCGGTAACTACCCCAATAGTGGTATCAAGCCAATACACATTTGCTCCAGCTAAACCTGTAGTTGTGTTTTCGGCGTTGGCTTCCATAACAATGCCGCTAACTCTATCTTGCGAAAAACTTATTAATGGTAGTAAAAATAGTAGATATCGTAATGGTTTCATTTTTTTAAATTGAATTGTTTTACATGATGTGATAAAAATCATGATGCGATTTTATTAAAATTGTAGCTTTCTTAAATCGTGGACTAATAATTTACAGGCTTGTATGCTTACACCTTAAAACACTAGGCGCAGACCCCTAAACACCAAATACTTATAAATACTGATAATAAAGCTCTAGCGACTTGCATAACTAGAATACCACAGTTGTAAATTATCCTAATTAACAACTTCAATTAGAAGTGCATAGAATATAAATACACGATTTTTGAGATTTCGCTACAGCGGAAAAAAAATTGGATAAAATCAAATTAAAAAAACATCGAAAAGCACCTGAATATCTTTAACAAGAATAACCGATGCATAATGTTTGTGAGGAATAATCTCCTTTTTAAGAGTTTTAAAAAGATTGGTATAAGCATCGGCAAAAGACATTAGAAACTGCAGATGTTGAAGCTCTAAATCCTCAAACGACGAGAATTTTAAAACGTCTTGTCCTTTTACAACCTTCGTAATATCTTTACAACATTTCTTGTCGTGATTTACTTCTAAACTTTCCTTTTCACACTTCTTGGCTTCAGCAAAAATAGCCGAATCAATAAGCACATCACCACAAAAGTGTTTCTCTACAGTAAAAGATAGTGTAGATAACAACACCAAAACCGTCATTAAGGTCGAAAAGATTTTATTTAAATTTAAATGTCTCATAATGCTCATTGCAAAAATATAAAACTTAAGCCAATCGCAACTAATTTTCAAAATTATTAATAGATTATAAACTCAATAAATGAATTAAGATTTTGACCCATCGGAAACAGCTCGTATTTCAAAACAGCTTTTTAGCAGTAAATCTCACCGCAATGTTGGCGATGTCATGGCGTCGTATTATTTTAGAAATAATAAATCAATTCGCCGCATTTTAATACTTTTGCTAAAAAAAATAAACCTATGTCTTTCGAATTATTAAAACCGCAAGTAGAAACTATAATTTCTAACAGTACAAAAACCAAAAACGAACGTTTACAAGCCATTTGCCAATTACTAGAATCTAACATAGACTATTACAACTGGGTTGGTTTTTATTTTGTAAACGGAGACAAACAAGAATTAATTTTAGGCCCTTATGTTGGCGAACCTACAGACCATACAGTTATTCCGTTTGGAAAAGGTATTTGCGGACAAGTTGCTGTAAGTAACAAGAACTTTGTCGTGCCAGATGTTAAGGCTCAAGATAATTATATTGCCTGCAGTCTTACGGTAAAGTCTGAAATTGTAGTACCCATTTTTGTTAACGGTAAAAACGTGGGACAAATAGATATCGACTCGAATACCTTAGACCCTTTTACCGAAAAAGACGAGCGTTTTTTAGAGTTTGTTTGCGAAAAAGTATCGAGCATTTTATAAACTGCAAATTAATAAGTTAACCAACAGTTGTGGTGCTTTACTGCAATACGAACACGATAATATAACGTATTGTAAACCTCGCTTTTTTAAATGCAAAAAATTGACAGTCTTTTTTTAGGGGTTAAAAGCCAAAGTTTTAGCTTAAATAATTACTTTTGCATTTTTTAACACAACATACTAATAATGAGCAACGAAAAAACAATTAAGTCTGCACTAATTTCGGTATTTAACAAAGAGGGATTAGCACCAATTGTAAAAAAACTAAACGCCCAAGGAGTAACCATTTATTCTACTGGTGGCACAGAAAAATTTATTAAAGATTTAGGTGTCGAGGTGATCCCTGTTGAGGATGTGACCTCCTACCCTTCTATTCTAGGCGGTCGTGTAAAAACATTGCATCCTAAAGTTTTTGGAGGCATTTTAAACCGACAAAACCACGATGGCGATGTTGCCGAATTAGCAGAATATGACATTCCACAAATTGATGTTGTTATTGTTGATTTATATCCATTTGAAAAAACAGTTGCTTCTGGAGCAAGCCAACAAGATATTATTGAAAAAATAGATATTGGTGGTATTTCGCTAATTCGAGCAGCGGCTAAAAATTTTGCTGATGTAATTTGTGTATCCTCAGTAGATGATTACGACGAGTTTTTAGAATTGATTTCTGAAAATAATGGTCGTCTTTCTGAAGAAGATAGAAAACGCTTTGCTGGAAAAGCCTTTAATGTTTCGTCGCACTATGATACCGCAATTTTCAACTATTTTAATAAAAACCATAACGAAACGGTTTTAAAAATAAGTGAAACAAAAGGAAAAGTTTTACGCTACGGAGAAAATCCGCATCAAAAAGGTTTTTTTTACGGAGATTTCGATGCCTTATTCACAAAAATACACGGCAAAGAGTTAAGTTATAACAATTTATTAGATGTTGATGCTGCCGTAAATTTAATGAACGAGTTTAAAAATGATGCCCCAACTTTTGCTATTTTAAAACATAATAATGCCTGTGGTCTAGCCCAGCGAAGCACGCTACACCAAGCCTATACCGACGCACTAGCAGGCGATCCTGTGTCTGCTTTTGGAGGTGTTCTAATTAGTAATACAGCAATCGATTTGGAAACGGCAGAAGAGATACACAAACTGTTTTGCGAAGTTGTTATTGCTCCCGCTTTTTCTGATGAGGCTGCAGCCCTATTAAAAGGAAAGAAAAATAGAATTCTTCTGATTTTAAACGATGTCGAATTACCTGAAACCCATATTAGAAGCTGTTTAAATGGCCTGTTGGTGCAAGACAAAGACCACATCACCGATCGTGTTGAAGATTTAAAAAATGTTACAAATCTAAACCCATCGCAAGCCGAATTAGAGGATTTAATTTTCGCTTCAAAAATTTGTAAACACACCAAATCGAATACCATTGTTTTAACAAAAAACAAACAACTATGCGCTAGTGGTACAGGCCAAACCAGCCGTGTTGACGCCTTAAATCAAGCCATACATAAAGCTCAATCATTTAATTTTGATTTAAATGGTGCTGTTATGGCGAGCGATGCCTTTTTTCCATTTCCAGATTGTGTGGAAATTGCTAAAAACGCTGGTATTACTGCGGTAATTCAGCCTGGTGGCTCAATAAAAGATCAATTAAGTATTGATTATTGCAACGAAAACAATGTGGCTATGGTTATGACAGGGACCCGTCATTTTAAGCATTAAACCCGTTATTTAGAAAAATAATCAATAGCTTCATATGCTCTAGTTAAGTCAAGAAACAAGAGTTAATACTGCACTCGAATTTAAAATCGAGTGCAGTATTACAATGTTAAAAACCTTTCGTTTGTCATCAAGACTGCGTTAAACCTGTATTTTAATCTAACTCTAGAGCATAAATACATCAAATAAAATCGATAAAAAGCCAATATTAAGTTAATACTTGTTTTTCAATGGTATTTGACCACCATTAAAACCCAATATATTTATTTACTTTTATTACTTTTACGAAATTACTTTAACACCCCCTTAAAAGATTTAAAATACATGGGCTTTTTTGACTTCTTAACCGAAGAAATCGCAATAGATTTAGGTACTGCAAATACACTAATTATTCACAACGACAAAGTTGTAGTAGATTCGCCATCAATAGTAGCGCGCGATAGGGTTTCTGGAAAAATAATCGCCGTTGGGCAGCAAGCGAGTTTAATGCAAGGTAAAACTCATGAAAACATCAAAACAATTCGCCCTTTAAAAGATGGCGTTATTGCAGATTTTGATGCTTCAGAGCAAATGATTAGCATGTTTATTAAAAACATTCCTGCCTTAAAAAAGAAATTTTTTACTCCCGCATTACGCATGGTTATCTGTATCCCATCAGGCATTACAGAAGTAGAAATGCGTGCCGTAAAAGAAAGTGCAGAACGCGTTAATGGCAAAGAGGTATATCTAATTCACGAGCCTATGGCCGCAGCCATAGGAATTGGTGTAGATATTATGCAACCTAAAGGAAACATGATTGTAGATATAGGTGGTGGTACTACCGAAATCGCTGTACTTGCCTTAGGTGGTATTGTTTGCGATAAATCGGTTAAAATCGCTGGCGATGTATTTACAAATGATATTGTTTACTATATGCGCACCCAGCACAATTTATATGTGGGAGAACGTACTGCTGAAAAAATAAAAATACAAATTGGCGCTGCGACAGAAGACTTAGAATTACCTCCAGAAGATATGAGCGTGCAAGGGCGTGACTTACTCACAGGTAAACCTAAACAAGTATCGATATCTTATAGAGAAATCGCAAAAGCACTAGATAAATCTATATTGCGCATTGAAGATGCCGTTATGGAAACTTTATCGCAAACCCCTCCAGAGTTGGCTGCCGACATTTACAATACTGGTATATATTTAGCAGGTGGTGGATCTATGCTACGTGGTTTAGACAAGCGTTTATCTCAAAAAACAGACCTTCCTGTTTATATCGCAGAAGACCCCTTACGTGCTGTTGTTAGAGGAACAGGGATCACCCTTAAAAACTTAGGAAAATTTAAAAGCATTCTGATAAAATAAAAGCTAAAAACAGTTCCTAAATCATGCAACAGATTATAAATTTTATAATTAGACACAAAACCTTTTTGTTGTTCTTCTTGTTGTTCTTATTAGGTATTGCTTTTACCATAAATTCACACTCTTATCATAAAAGTAAGTTTATAAACTCTGCCAATTTTTTAACGGGAGGTGTTTATAATTCTTTTAACAACTTGAGTATTTATTTTAAACTAAAATCACAAAACAACCTTCTACAAGAAGAAAATAATCATCTCAGAAACCTTTTATTCAATTCAAAACACATCAATAATTCCGTGTTTTCAGATAGTGCTTATTTTGATAAACCTTACCAAGTTATTAGCGCTAATGTGATAAAAAACAGTTATTCGACCAAAAACAATGTCATCTTAATCAATAAAGGTTTAAATGATAGTATAAAAGAAGATTATGGGGTAATTACCAGCAAAGGTATTCTGGGGATTATAGATAATTCTAGCCGTAATTATTCCACAGTTATTTCCATTTTAAATACAACAAGTAAAATTAGCGCTCAATTACAAAAAACAAACCATTTTGGTTCTTTAACCTGGAATGGAGAAGCACCAAATATTGTACAACTAATAGATGTAGAGAAAATAGCTCCTGTGGCCCTAGGAGATACCATTGTAACCTCAGGACGCTCTTCTATTTTTCCAAAAGGCATTCCTATTGGAACCATAAAAGATTTCGAGCTAGATATTGCAGAAAACTACTATGCCATAAATGTAAAATTGTTTAACGACATGACCAATCTTGAACACGTTTACATTATTGAAAATAGAGATATTGATGAGATTACTAAATTGCTAAACGAATGAATGCTATACTCGCTACACATAGTTTACGTTTTGTAATACTCATCTTAGTTCAGGTGCTAATATGTAGTCAAATAGATTTTTTAGGCTACATTAATCCCTACATTTACATACTTTTTATCATTTTGTTTCCGGTAAAAAACAATCGTGTTGTATTCATTTTGCTTAGCTTTTTACTGGGATTAGTAGTGGATCTGTTTCTAGACTCTGGCGGTATTCATGCGGCAGCTTCCGTTTTTATTGCTTATGCACGACCCTTAGCTTTAAAGTTTTCTTTTGGTATGGTATACGAAAACCAAAACATGAAATTTAATAATGTTGAGTTTGGAGCAAAACTAACCTATATCACACTGCTCACTGTTGCCCATCATATTATTTTATTTTTTTTAGAAATATTTAGCATTTCTAAAATAATTTTAATCGCAGAAAAAACGTTATTCTCAAGTATTTTTACTATACTACTTTGTATGTTAATAACTATTATTTTTAGTCGAAAATCTACATGAGACAACTTTTACTTTTTATCACGGTAATCCTCGTAGGACTTGTTTTTATATCGAGACTTTTTTATTTACAGGTATATAATTCAACAGCAAATAGTTTATTTGATGATAATGCCATAAGAAAAGTGTACGATTACCCTAAACGGGGCTTTGTTTACGATAGAAATGGCACTCTTTTAGTAGCCAACCAGCCTGCATACGATGTTATGGTAATTCCAAGAGAGGTGAAGCCACTAGACACTTTAGAGTTTTGCGCTTTACTAAAAATAGACAAAACTAAATTTATAGATACCTATAATAAAGCATACCATTACTCCCCAAGATTGCCATCGGTTTTTGTATCGCATCTCTCAAAAGAAGACTACGCCATTCTACAAGAAAAAATGCGAAAATTTGAAGGTTTTTATATTCAAAAACGTTCACTTAGAAAATACGAAACCACTATTGGAGCAAATGTTCTAGGGGATATAGGAGAAGTGAACAATGCCATTATAAAAAAAGACCCCTATTATAAAATGGGAGATTTAATTGGCAAACAAGGTATAGAGGCGTCTTATGAAAACACTTTACGCGGCGTAAAAGGCATTAAATTTATACAAAAAGATAGATTTAATAGAAATATTGGCCCTTATAAAAATGGTGCGTTCGATACTATTCCAGTCCAGGGTAAAGACATCACCATTACTATAGATGCAAAACTACAAGAATACGGCGAACTACTTATGCAAAACAAACGCGGTGGCGTTATTGCGATCGAACCCGCAACTGGTCAAATCTTAGCAATGGTTGCGGCACCATCATACGACCCTAATGACTTAGTAGGTAGAAAACGCTCCAAAAATTTCAATAAACTTATACGTGACAGTATCGCAAAACCACTTTTTAATAGAAGTTTACAAGGGGTTTACGAACCAGGATCACCTTTTAAATTAATGAATGCCCTTATAGGATTACAAGAAGGTGTGATAACTCCTAACGAAACCGTAACCTGCTATGCCGGCTATAAATACGGCAATCGTTTTATGAAATGCCATTGTCGCGTGGGCAAACGAAACGACTTAGTAAACGGCATTCAAGAATCGTGTAATGCTTATTTTGCAACCGCTTACAGACGTATTTTAGATAAAACAGGAAATGCCTCAACGGGCATTGATGTTTGGAGCAATCACGCCAAAAGTTTTGGCTTGGGTAACTTTTTAGGCTACGATTTAAGAGTGGGTCAAAAAGGCAGAATTCCAGATAGAGCATATTACAAAAGGGTTTACCCAAAAACATTCTACTCCACATATACCATTTCGAATTCTATTGGGCAGGGAGAAGTAGCCACTACCCCAATTCAATTGGCTAATATGACTGCTGCCATAGCAAACAGAGGTTTTTTTTACACCCCGCATATCATTAAATCCATAGAAGGTGAAACCATTCCGGAAAAATTTACAACACCAAAATACACCAGTATTGATAAAAAACATTTTGAACCTGTTATTGAAGGTATGCATCAGGTGTATAAAAACGGAACTGCAAAATGGTTACAGGTTGAAGGTATTGATATTTGCGGAAAAACAGGAACAGTTGAAAATTTCGCCATAATAGACAGTGTTAAAACGCAATTAACAGACCACTCTATTTTTGTGGCCTTTGCCCCAAAAGATGATCCTAAAATCGCTATTGCCGTTTTTGTTGAAAACGGATATTTTGGAAGTCGGTTTGCTGGAAAAGTAGCTAGTCTAATGATAGAAAAACACATAAAAGGGTTTACAACTCGAAAAGATTTAGAGAAATGGCTTTTAGAACGCAGTTTAGAAGAAGAGTATGCTAAACAATATTCTGGCGAACCCTTTAAAATAAACAGACAAAGCACTTATCAATTCGTTGATAAAGAGGAGTTTGAACAACTCTATAACAGATTAAATGCAATTAATAACGCATCGCATTAATGACCAGAGAAACGAATAGATATTTTAGATTCGATTGGATTACCATAATTCTCTTCTTGATGCTGGTTGGATTTGGATATTTAAATATCCTCTCGGCATCACATTCGGGGAACACCATAGATTATTTCGATTTTTCGCAGCCCTATGGCAAACAACTTATTTTTATTTTTTTAAACTTTGGTTTAATTGTGCTATTATTAGCTATCGATGCGAAGTTTTACGAACGGTTTTCAAGCGTGATATATTTTATTTCTATACTCTCGCTCATCGGACTTTTTCTTTTCGGAAAAACAGTAAATGGCGCACTATCATGGTATGCTATTGGAGGGATGACCATTCAACCCAGTGAATTTGCTAAAATGGCCACAGCCCTTGCAGTCGCCAAATACGTAAGCGATTTAAATACTGATATTAGGGTCTTTAAGGATCAAATGAGAACCTTTTTAATCATTCTCACTCCTGCTATTTTAGTACTGTTACAAAACGATACCGGTAGTACTATTGTATACGGTGCTTTCTTTTTTGTTTTATATCGAGAGGGCCTACCAAAGTACCATTTAACTCTAGGAATCTCTACCATTATACTGGCTGTATTATCCTTGAAATTCGGTGCGGTTATGACATCAATTATTGCATCAATTATAATAATTAGCATGCATGTTTTAAGAAAAAAGAAAATACGCCTTTATCAAACTATATCCATCTTAAGCCTTACTATTGCCTTTTCTTTTGGAGTAAAATTCTTCTACCAAAGTATTCTAAAACCGCACCAACAAGACCGCATAAGCCTATGGCTTAGACTAGAAAAAGACCCTGTTAAATTGCAGCAAATGAAAAGAACTTTTGCTTATAATTTAAATGAATCTGAAAAGGCGATAAGCTCGGGGAAATTAACTGGAAAAGGTTTTATGGAGGGCACACGAACCACTGGTAATTTTGTACCAGAACAGCATACCGACTATATTTTTACTACGGTTGGTGAGGAATGGGGCTTTTTAGGCACCACATTTGTCGTTGTGCTTTTTGTGCTTCTCATTATAAGAATTTTACATTTAGCCGAACGCCAGAAAAATCAATTTAGCCGGGTTTATGGTTATGGCGTAGCCTCAATAATTTTTATGCATTTCTTAATAAACATAGGTATGGTCATGGGACTAATTCCAACTATTGGTATTCCTCTCCCTATGTTTAGTTATGGTGGTTCTGGCCTTTGGGCTTTTACTATATTGCTTTTTATTTTTATTAAATTAGACTCTAATAGGATTAATGAGTGGTAAATAGGTTTTAGTCTGTAGTCTATGCTCTATCATCTATTGGCGATCGTCCATCCTCTAAAAACCATAAACTCACTTCTTAAGCTCCAGTTTTTCAGCAAAATAATCACAAAAATCTTTCATGGTAGCCGTCATTTTTTCATCTTGGGTCGCCCTATGAAACGTATCAGACATGGCTACTAAGGTTTGATAAAAAAACACTTTCATCTCGTTAACAGGCATATCTTTTGTCCACAAATCTATACGTAAAGTCTCTTTCTTTTTAGCATTCCAAACACTAAGCATCATGGCTTTGGCTTCTTCATTTGTAACATCGCCATCTTGGGCGGTCCAGAATAATTTTTCAGGAATTTTATTCTCATCTAATTCAACTTGTAGTTCTATTGTAGACGTTTGATTTTTTGCCATTACTTTCGAGGTTTAAATTTACTATTATTAAATATTTCTTCGGTAGATTTCACGAACATATCGGTTAGATTCACGTTGTTATTCTCCATATAAGCCCTTACAATTTGCCATCCTATATATTGACCTAAGCGTCCTGGGGACTCGGCATCAATTTCTTCTAAATAAAACTTGGTAAAAGGTGCAGGATTAATAAATCTGCTGGGGAGTTTAGAGTCTGTACTAAACAACAGTTCTCGCTCTACAAAATAACGCCAAATATAACTCTCGTTATCAATCGCCCAACGTAATTGCTCTGGTTGGTAGTTAATGCGTTCTGCTTCGGTTTTAAAAGGGATTACCCTATCTTTAAAATAAAGTAACTTTCCAAAATAAACCATTTCGTCTAACAGCGTTTTATTGTGCTGTCTGGGTACGAATTTTTTAGCATAAGCTTGGGCTAAATCGATAACAACCTGTTCTTTTTTAAAATCTTGATAAACATATTTTGGAATGTTGCCATAGACATAAAACTCATGATCGCTCCCCAAATAATTATCTAATGCCAGCAAAACTAAAGAATCTGTAACGATTACTTTATTGCGATAATCGACCTCGTTAGTAACTGTAATTACTCGCGGTGGTACAAACTCAGGAAAATAATATGTTAAATGATTGAACAACGATTCTATATCTGCCTTAGGGGCACTAAAATCTGAAAATACTTTACTAACCTCTTGAGAAAGGAGCTTTTGTAAGGTATCGTTTTTCTTTGCCAACCAGAAAGAATCTGAATATTGCTCAGGAAACATAAAAGGATATTCTTTCTTTAAGTTTGGAAAATCGTTTGGCGAAACGTTTGCAAAAAGCATATCAAAACGCTCTATATCTATACTTGTATTTAATTTAGCAATACGCTTTTCCAATTCATTTTCCGGCTTACAAGAAAGCACCATAAAAAAAATAACAAAGCAAAATATCAGGTTTTTTAAATAAAACTTAAACAACATATATTTATTTTTATTGATAGGTTTCGTTTATTTTTGTTTACAAAGGTACTATTATTAGATTAAAATCGATTTAAATATGCAAACAGAAAAAGTGATTCATCACATTGTTAACTGGTTAAAAGATTACGCCAACAATGCTGGTGTAAATGGTTTTGTAATTGGTATTTCTGGAGGTATCGATTCGGCAGTAACCTCTGTGTTATGTGCAAAAACTGGGCTAAATGTCTTATGTGTTGAAATGCCAATACATCAGGCAGAAAGTCATGTTAGCAGAGCTAGAGAACAAATACGAAGTCTTAAACGACGCTTTAGCAATGTTGATGATACCCGAAGTGATTTAACCCCTGTTTTTGAATGCTTTAAAACCGCTGTTTTTTTTGATGCCGATCAAAAAACAATCGATATGGCTTTGGCAAACACCAGAGCGCGTTTACGCATGACCACCCTCTATTTTTACGCTGGAATGTATAACTTACTAGTGGCAGGAACAGGTAACAAAATTGAAGATTTTGGTATTGGTTTTTACACAAAATACGGTGATGGCGGTGTGGATTTAAGTCCTATTGCAGATTTATTAAAAACAGACGTCTATAAATTAGGTGAATTTCTTGAAGTTCCAGAATCCATCATGAAAGCGGCACCAAGCGATGGTTTATTTGGCGATGCTAGAAGTGACGAAGATCAAATTGGAGCATCTTACCCAGAACTTGAATGGGCCATGAAAATGGATACTTTAGGAAAAACAGCAACAGATTTTTCTGGAAGAGAACAGGATGTCTTTAAAATTTACAAACGCTTTAATACAGCGAATAAACACAAAATGATCCCTGTGCCAATTTGCAAAATTCCTAATGATTTGAAGTAATTACTATTATATTTCAATAAATTAAAGTAATTATTGTCATTTTGTCAAAATGTCTTATCTTTGTATAAGACAACATCTCCGAGTAACCATCCTAATATCCAACAATTAGGATGAAACCAATAAAATATTAAACAATGATAAAATTACTAATTGCAGACAGTCACCCCATTATTAGAAAGGGTTTAGAGCACCTGTTTTCGGTATCTTCAGATATAAAAATTGTAGGTAGCGTAGCCAATGGTACTGAAATCTTAGACTTTATTAAACACCATGAAGTTGACATTCTTTTAACCGAGATTAACCTACCTAAAATGAACGGCTTAACCGTTTTACGCCATTTAAAGAAAGACCATCCAGAGCTAAAAACATTAATTTTTAGTAGCGAACCAGAAGAGGTATATGGCATAAATGCAATTAAAGCTGGCGCTTCAGGATTTGTTTCGAAATCGGTAAATATAATAACGATAAACGACGCCATCTTAAGAGTTCATCAAGGCGGTATTTATTTAAGTGATGCCTTAACGCAACAGCTTGCTCAAAGTGCGAAATCGAATAAATCTGGATCGTATTACAAAAAGCTGTCGACACGCGAGTCTGAAGTTTTAAAATTACTGTCTATTGGTAAAAAGAATAAAGAAATCGCCAAAGAACTTAATATTAACGAGAAAACTGTAAGTACTTATAAAGCGCGTTTAATGCGAAAATTAAAAGTTGACAATTTAATCGACCTTGTTAATCAAGCAAAAATCTCCTTAGAATCATAAAACGCGATTAAGCTTTCTTGACAACAACATTTTTAGACTCAAATAGTCTTTTACTTCTTCAAGTATATTTCTATTTGTGTCTATTTTATTTTCAACAGTTTCTTGTTGATACTCTTTCACTTTTTGATCGATTAAAAAGCAGCGTAAACTCAAAATAGTTTCGCTCACCAATTGGGCAACGCTTTTGTTTTTTTCTTTCGGAAAAATATCCATCCTATTCCAATCGTCCAAAACATAACGCTCGTCATCCATTAGAATGGTTGTAATTTCGTTGGCCATATCTTGATCTACCGAATTTATAAAAGATTTTAGCTCGAAATTATCACTTTGATTTAACTTGTCTATAATCGTAAAATACAATGTTTTAAATTGTGGATTAGAGAATTCCATTTCATCATCTTGTAAATCTAAAAACACCTTTTCAAACACTTTAGCTTGGTGAATTACGGGCTCTAAAACCAACTCATTTTTATCATTTTCTTTTAGAACCAAATCTTCAAAATCTTCTGTTTTATTTCCGTAAAGCAATAATACCTCTATTATTTTACGCTCTAAAACATACTGTATATCGACTTTACGAGTTTCAAAATCATTTTTAACTACATCAAATAATTTCGCATCTTTAAATTCATCATTTTGTACTCGTTTAGTCAAATCGTCTATTCTTCTGCTTCTAAAGCGCGCAATGGAATCATACATTCTGCTCTCATCAACATCCATTATGGATGAAATTCTTCTTGCATAAATCTGTTGTTTTATTTCATCTGGTATGAGTGCAATTGTAGTAATCATACTTGTTATAGCTTCAGTTTTTTTTACGGGATCATCTCTTGTTTCGTCCAACAATAAATTTGCTTTAAACTCGATAAAATCTTTAGCATTTTCTTCCAAATAAAGCGAAAGCGCTTCTAAAGAATTCTTTTTAGCAAAACTATCGGGATCTTCGCCCTCTGGAAACGTGCAGACTTTTACGTTCATGCCTTGTTCCAGAATTAAATCTATACCCCGAAGAGCCGCACGCATACCCGCTGCATCGCCATCAAATAAAACCGTAATGTTTTTTGTAAGCCTATTTATTAGTCTTATTTGATCGGGTGTTAAAGCGGTTCCTGATGAGGAAACTACATTCTTTATACCCCTTTGATGAAATTGAATAACATCGGTATAGCCTTCAACCAAATAACAATTATCTTCTTTTGCAATACTCTGTTTAGCCAGATAAATGCCATATAACACTTTACTTTTGTTGTAAATAGGGCTCTCTGGTGAATTTACATATTTGGCCGCTTTTTTATCGCTAGTTAAAATACGACCGCCAAAACCTAAAACACGACCACTCATGCTTTTTATAGGAAACATAATACGCCCTTTAAACCTATCGAAGCGTTTTGTTTCTTTAACTATAGTAAGCCCCGTTTTTTCTAAAAAATCTATGTTATAGCCTTGTTTTAAAGCTTCATCTGTAAATGCCTGCCAAGCATCTAACGAATAGCCTAAGTCGAATTTCTTAATGGTTTCTTCTGTAAAACCACGTTCTTTAAAATAGCTTAAGCCTATAGATTTGCCTTGATCGGTTTTATGTAATATTTTTTTAAAGTAGTTGCTTGCAAATTCACTCACTAAATACAAACTCTCACGCTCGTTTGCCGCCTCTTTTTGCTCGTCGGAATGCACGGTTTCTTCAATCTCAATATTGTATTTTTTAGCCAAATATCGTATGGCTTCCGGATACGTGAAGTGCTCGTGCTCCATTAAAAACGATACTGCCGTACCGCCTTTTCCCGTTGAAAAATCTTTCCAGATCTGCTTAACTGGCGACACCATAAAACTTGGTGAGCGCTCGTCGCTAAACGGACTTAAGCCTTTAAAGTTACTGCCTGCTTTTTTTAGTTGTACGAAATCGCCAATAACCTCCTCTACTCTGGCGGCTTCAAATACTTGATCTATGGAAGATGGTGATATCACTGAATAAACTTTGTTTTATATGTAAAAATAATACAATCTCTGTATTTAAAAAACCCAAGTGATTTAAGAATTTGATGTAAAAACAAAAACCATTCTGGCATGGTATACAATCTACTTCCTAAATTAGTTAAAAAAAAATGAAGTACTCTTATTTAACCAAGCTTTTCAAGTCGTCGAAATCTAATCCGCCATAATCACCTGAACTCATTAATAACAATACTGTATTATTTAAATTTTGTGCGAATAAAAAGGCTTTAAAATCTTCTGGATTAGTGTAAATAATAATATCGTCTCGCTGAAAAGCATTTGCGATTTGCTCCTGTGTAACTGGCTCTAATTTTTTTATATCTACAGCCTGCGGTGAATAAAATACCACAGCAACATCGGCTGCATTTAAGCTGCCTTTATAAGCTTTTAAAAATTCGGCATTTAAACTGCTATAAGTATGCAACTCTAAGCAGGCAATTAACCTTCGATTTGGATATTGCGCTTTAACCGCATTCGTTGTAGCTTTCACTTTACTTGGTGCATGTGCAAAATCTTTATATGCCACACTAGTTTCGTTTTCTGCTATTTTTTCTAAACGTTTACTAGCGCCTTTAAATGTGGAAATGGCCTCGTAAAAATCATCCTCGTCAATACCCATATGCTGACAAATCCATTTTGCCCCCGCCAAATTATTAAGGTTATGCTTTCCAAAAATCTCGATAGGTAAATCGCCTTCTGGCGTTTCTAAAAGTGTTTGTCCACCCTCAACCGAATATTGTGGCGTGTTATACGGTATTTTTCGAATTGGATTTTCTGATGCTTCAACGACACGAACAACCTCGACATCTTCTTCGTTGTAAGTAATGCTTCCCCCATTAACAATGGAATCTATAAAAACACTAAACTGCTCAACATAATTCTCGTAAGTTGGAAACACATTAATATGATCCCAAGCAATACCGCTTAATAAGGCTATGTTGGGTTTGTAGAGATGAAATTTTGGACGTCTGTCTATAGGCGAACTTAAATACTCATCGCCCTCTAAAACTATAAAATCATTTTCGTCGGTAAGTTTTACCATGACATCGAAACCGTCTAATTGCGCACCAATCATATAATCGACCGCTCTATCGTGGTAGTGCATAACGTGCAAAATCATTGCGGTTATAGTTGTTTTACCGTGACTTCCACCAATTACAACACGTGTTTTATGCTTAGATTGCTCGTATAGAAATTCTGGGTAGCTGTATATTTTTAAATCCAATTCTTGAGCTTTTAATAGCTCGGGATTATCAAGCTTAGCGTGCATACCTAAAACAATAGCATCTAAATTTTTGTTAATCTTATCAGGGAACCAACCCAGCTCGTCTGGTAATAAACCTTTGGCTTCTAACCTGGATTTTGAGGGTTCGTAAATAACATCATCACTTCCGGTTACTCGGTAGCCTTTATTGTGTAGCGCTATCGCTAAATTATGCATTGCAGAACCACCAATAGCAATAAAATGTATATTCATTTGTGTTGTTTTGAAGATTTGCAAATATACTTTTTTGACTTGAATTCAATACTGTTTTAAAGATATAAAATATCATGTGCTCACTAAAAACAAATAACCATTAATGCGTATTGCAGCTCTAAACATTTATTCATTTTCAAGACATAAAATGCTAAGTCTGCTTTACAGCCAAAAGCAGCCACATTATCACAGTACTATGAAGAACCTTTTATATTCTTTAAAGTGATTTAATACTTTCTTTGAAAGGTTAAAAATGAGTTTGAAGTGTAAAAAAACAACGTTAGAAACCCGGTGGTTATATTTAATTTGAAATACAAAATGAGAGTTAACAATTTAATTCAAAATTGATTAACTTTCCCTGAATTAAGCAAAACAATTACGAGCCTCTTAGTTTTTGGAACAACTTTTGAAAGCTATAATGAAGATAAAACGAAACTCATGAAATACGCCCTACTCACATTGACTGTTATTTTTTTTTCAAACACCATACAAGCGCAACACCCAGATTATAAGAATTTATGGACTAAAGTCGAGCAGCTAGAGGCTGAAGGTTTACCAAAATCGGCCCTGAAAATTGTGGAAGCCATAGGCAAACAGGCTAAAAAAGACAAAAACAATCCGCAATTTATTAAAAGCATGCTTTTTAAAAGCAAGTTTGCTTTGGTTTTAGAGGAAGATGCACAACTAAAAATTGTAAATAACTTTAAAAGTGAAATTAAATCTAATAGTTTTCCCACTAAAAACATCCTTGAAAATATTTTAGCCAATTTATACTGGCAATATTTTAACCAAAACCGTTGGCAATTCTATAACCGTACCAAAACCGATGTCAAGATTGATGCGATAGATTTTAGAACATGGGATTTACAAACACTTTTTAAAGAGATTGATTTCTATTACAAAACCTCTTTAGAAAATGCAAAGCAACTTCGGTTAGAACCTTTAACCCATTATAATGTGCTTTTAAATGAGCAAAAAGGTTCTAAAATTTACAGACCAACCTTGTTTGATTTTTTAAGTCATAATGCCTTACAATTTTATAAAACTAACGAAACACATATTACCAAACCCGCCTATAAATTTGAAATTAATAACAAAGCCTTTTTAGCCGATGCGGTGGCATTTTCAAAACTTAAAATTGCGTCTAAAGATTCTACTTCGCCACAATTAAAAGCTTTAAAAATCTATCAGAATTTAATACAATTTCATTTAGAAGAGAAATCAGTCTATGCCTTGGCTCATGTTAATATAGAGCGTTTAAAGTTTGTGTTTCAGCACGCCACATTTAAGGATAAGCAATCTGTTTTTTTGGAGGCTTTAAAAGCAGAAAGCCAACGCCTAAAAACGCATGAAGTTTCGGGTTTATACGATTTTGAAATAGCCTCTATTTACTACCAACAAAGCGCAACATACGTTCCAAAAATTAAGGAGGAACACCGTTGGAAAACTAAAGATGCCATTAGCATTTGCGATAGTGTTATTGCAAAATTCCCCAAAAGTAAAGGTGCCGAAAACTGCCAAGTTTTAAAGCAGCAAATAGAACAACAAAACCTTCAAATTACTGCCGAAAGTTTCTTACCTATTCTTAAAGATTCACGATTATTAGTACGCTACAAAAACTTAAATCAACTTGAATTTAAAATCTTTAAAATTTCTAAAAATCAATTTGAAGAATTTAACAAAACCTACCAAAAAGAGACCCAATTAGCTTTTATAAAAAAGTTAAATCCTGTTACGACATTTAATAATGTATTGCGTGATGAAAATGATTTTCAAACACACACCACCGAAATTTTGTTGCCTAAACTTAAAAACGGCAGGTATTTAATTTATGCAAGTCCGAAAAACAATGAATATATATTTGCCTTTAGCATTGTTCAAGTTAGCGATTTAGCTATCGTTGAAACCGATGAAAATGATTGTAAAATCTTTCAAGTAATTAATAGAAATAACGGAGCACCTGTTGGCCAAGCAAAAGTTGAACTAACGCTCAATTATAATAGTAAGCGGAACACCCAAACCCAAAATCGCACTACAGATGCCCTAGGTCGTATTGAAATCGAAAAACAAGATAATCACTACAGCAACGTCCTTATAAAAGTAGAACACCATAATGATATCGCGTATTTTGGAGATTACTATGTAAATCAATCTTACGAACTGCAAAAAATAACACGCATTTACAAAACCTTCCTGTTTACCGATAGAAGTATTTACAGGCCAGGACAAACGGCTTATTTTAAAGGCATTGTCATGAAAACCGAAGATAACACCTCTGAAGTTTTAGAAAACGAAAAAACAAAAGCTACCCTATACAATACCAACGGTGAGAAAGTAAAAGCATTAGAATTAACAACCAATGAATTCGGTTCGGTTTCTGGGACCTTTATTTTACCAAACACAGGCTTAAACGGGCAATACTATATCACCCTTGAAACAGAATCGGGTTCTCACTCAAAAAGCTATACCTATTTTTCGGTTGAAGACTATAAGCGTCCAAAATTCGAAACCCAGTTTAATCCCATAACCGAAACCTACAAAATTAACGATTCTATCACTGTAAAAGGCCATGCTTTAGCTTATGCTGGCAGCCCGATAACCGATGCCAAAGTAGTGTATCGCGTACACAGAAAAGTAGAATACCCGCATTGGTATTTTTGGTATCGCCCGTGGTTTAACAGCGCAGCTCAAGAAATTACTTTCGGAGAAAGTATAACAAACCATAAAGGGGAATTTGAAATTACCTTTAAAGCACAGCCAGACCAAAGTGTCGATAAGAATAATTTACCCATTTTTAATTATGAAGTCACTGCCGATGTAACCGACTTAAATGGTGAAACACGAAGTGCAACGACCGTGATTAAGGTTGGCTACCATGCCCTAACGGCTAATATGACCATTGCAAATAGTTTAGACAAAACTAAAAAAACACATTCCATTGGCATTAATACTAAAAACTTAAACGGCGAATTTGTTCCTGCTAAGGGCACCGTTAAAATATATAAATTACAAGCCCCAAACTCGGTTTTAAGACCACGCCCATGGCCTGCACCAGATTATCAAAATTTCACAGCAGAAGAGTTTAGAAAGGCATTCCCTAATGAGGCTTATAATAATGAGCAAAACCCCAATAATTGGGAACAAGGAGAATTGGTTTTCAATAAACCCTTTAATACCGAAAACTCGGCAAAAGTAAATCTTGGGAATATTAAAAAGTGGGAGTCTGGAGCCTATGTAATCGTTTTAGAAAGTAAAGATAAATTTGGACAAACCGTAAAAGATGAAATAAAAACCAGCCTTTACAGCGCTGCTGATAACATGGTAGCAGACCATCAACTCTTTAGCATTACAAGCAAGCAATCTAGCTATGTTACAGGCGATACGGCAATAATAACTTTGGGCAGCGCCGCACATCATTTAAACGTTACGGTATCTATTGAAAAACAAAAAAAAATTATAAACACACAAATTATTCAGTTGAATAATAACAAGAAAACCATCAAAATCCCCATAACAAAAGAAGATGTTGGAGGCTTTTCTATAAAGTATAGTTTTGCCGCCTTTAATAGTTTTGAATCGGGTGTTTTAAATATTGCTGTGCCTTACCCAAAAACCGATTTACAAATTGAAACCACCACCTTTAGAGATAAATTACAGCCAGGCACCGATGAAACTTGGAGTTTTAAAATTAAAGGCCCAAAAGGCGACAAAGTATCTGCAGAATTATTAGCGAGCATGTACGATGCGTCTTTAGACCAGTTTAAACCGCATACTTGGGGTTTTAACCCCATTAATAATCCTATAAATTTTTCTCACAATAGCAGTAATGCCCGCCATAGTTTTGGCGTACAACAGTTCCGGGTTTATAATGAAGTGTTTCGTGGTTATTACCAACATCAAAATTATGACCAGCTGAATTGGTTCGGACTTTATTTTGGGAATGGGAATCACTATTTAAGAAAATCTTTAAGCGGAAGAATTGCTGGAATTCAAGTTGTTGAACATGATACTGAAGTTGAGGAAACCGTTATAGAATCAACAGAAACTGATTCGCACTTTGCAGTTATGCTTGAAACGCCCCAACCATCAGATTTAGAAGAGTCTTCAAATGAAAACGCCTTAGAAAAATTAGAAAGTGATTTCGGTAACATCAAAATTCGTAAAAATCTTCAAGAAACCGCGTTTTTCTTTCCGCAGTTAAAAACAGACGACACGGGAGCAGTAAGTTTCAGTTTTACAACGCCCGAAGCCTTAACCCAATGGAAATTACAGTTATTAGCCCACAGCAAAACATTAGAAAGCGCCACCAAAAGTTTAACCGCCATCACACAAAAAGAACTGATGGTTATACCAAACGCTCCACGTTTTTTACGCGAAGGCGATACCATTAACATCAGTACAAAAATTGCAAATTTAACAGATAAACAACTTTCTGGACAAGCCGTATTAATCTTAACCGATGCCATTTCTGGTAAAGATATTACTTCAAAACTACTAGACAAACAAGCTAATAGTCATGCTTTGGGAGAGCAAGAGCAGGATTTCACCGTATCTGCTTCTGGCAACACGCAAGTGACTTGGCAGATAGCAATTCCAGATAATGTGCAGGCCGTTCAATATAAAATAATGGCTAAAGCATACGATTTTAGTGATGGTGAACAAAACGCCTTACCGGTTTTAAGTAATCGCATGTTGGTTACCGAGACGCTTCCTATGTGGGTTAAAAGCAATGAAACCAAAACCTTCACTTTAGATAAACTAAAGAACAACAGCTCACCAACATTAAAAAACCACAAATTAACATTAGAAATCACTTCCAATCCCGCTTGGTATGCCGTGCAGGCCCTTCCCTATTTAATGGAATATCCCTACGATTGTAGTGAGCAAATTTTCAGCAGATATTACGCTAATGCTTTGGCAAGCTTTATTGCCAACTCCAATCCTAGAATTCAAGAGGTTTTCAATCAATGGAGAACTAGCGATGCCTTAATTTCTAACTTAGAAAAAAACGCCGAATTAAAATCTATTTTAATTCAAGAAACGCCTTGGTTACGCGATGCACAAAGTGAAACAGAACAGAAAAAACGTATCGCTTTATTGTTCGATTTGAATAAAATGAAAAACGAGCTGGAGTCTGCAAAACGCCAACTAGAACAAAACCAAATGCCTTCTGGAGCTTGGGCTTGGTTTAATGGTGGACCAGAAAACAGATACATCACACAGCATATTATAGCTGGTTTTGGGCATCTTAATAAACTAACAGTCCATGCGAAAACAAGAGAAGCGAGCGACAAGAAAGAGCACAATCAAATGATTCTTAAAGCCATCGAATACCTCGATGAAGCCTTTGTAAAGGAATATGAAGACATTAGAAAATACAATTCTAAAATAGACCTCAGCAAAGACCATTTAAGCTATACGCAACTACATTATTTATACCTGCGGAGTTTTTATCCAGACGTTAAAAAATCTGATAAAGTTGAAGACATCACTAAATATTATCACACACAAATCCAGAAGTACTGGTTAAAACGCTCGTTGTATGCTAAAGGATTGATGGCTTTAATTGTTGATAGAATGGATGACCAAACGACTTCAGTTAAAATTTTAAAATCCTTAAAAGAAAACAGTATAACGTCTGAAGAACTAGGTATGTACTGGAAAGCCAACGCCAACTCTTGGTATTGGTATCAAGCCCCAATAGAAACACAGGCTTTATTAATTGAAGCTTTTTCAGAAGCAGGAACCCTGATTCAGAGTGCAGCGCAGAATCTGGAAACCGTAGATAATCTTAAAATTTGGCTGCTTAAAAACAAGCAAACCAACCGTTGGAAAACCACCAAAGCCACGAGCGAAGCTGTTTATGCCTTACTATTACAAGGTAGCGATTGGTTGCGTGTAACAGATTTAGTCGATGTGCTTGTTGGCGGACAAAACATAGCGCCTTCAAAACTAGAAGATGTGAAAGTTGAGGCGGGAACTGGTTATTTTAAAACGTCTTGGAATACCTCAGAAATAAAACCAGAAATGGCAAGCGTACAACTTAGTAAAAAAGGAAAGGGAATGGCTTGGGGTGCCTTGTACTGGCAATACTTTGAAGATTTAGACCATATAAGCTCAGCAAAAACCCCTTTAAAATTGAATAAAAAACTATTCTTAAAAACCAATACCGCTACTGGCGAAGAAATTTCTGAAATCACAGCAAACACCAAAGTTAAAGTGGGCGATTTAATTCGCGTGCGTATTGAATTGCGCAACGATAGAACGATGGAATTTGTACACATGAAAGACATGCGAGCCGCAGGTTTAGAGCCCATCAATGTAATTTCTACGTACAAATGGCAAGATGGTTTAGGCTATTATGAAAGCACTAAAGATGCGAGCACAAACTTCTTCTTCGATTATTTACCAAAAGGCGTTTATGTGTTTGAATACGATTTAAGAGTTAATAATGCTGGTGTTATGAGTAATGGCATCACCACCATACAAAGCATGTATGCTCCCGAGTTTAGCAGCCATAGTGAAGGTGTAAGAATAACGGTAGATTGATAAAAATTAAATTTAAAACATATCGTACATGCAATTTTTAAGTTAACCAAGACCTAACAGAGGTTTTATCACAAATTCTGTTAGGTCTGTACAACGTGCAAACTGCAACATAATCAAGATGTGCGTTTTGTGTTTTTATTGGACTTTTTTGTAAGGGACTAAGTACGCGTCTATCCAATTTATTGCTTTGGCGGATAGTTTACCAGCATTTTATCTATAATCGCATGCAGTCGTGTTTCTCGTTTTTCTGGAGAAGCATCTGGGTCGAAACTAGCTTCACTAACAGCTTGCCAAAAAAGACCTTTACCGTTTTCGTCTACAAAATCGATAGCAATTTTACGATTTACACTAGACTGTCCAATAGGAATGCCTACAGATACGCCTCCACCAACATGGCCGCCACCTCCACCAACACCAACGCCCATAGTGCTACGTTGGGGTGTTTTAAAAGTGCTACTTTTAATATCGATGAAAAAATTTGGTGTATCGTCTAAACGAAAGCCTTTAGCACTCATTTTTTCATCTAAAGCATCCAAAAAACGTTTGGTGTCTAAATCGCTTAAACCGGTATTCATATTTGTATAATAATTGTAGGTTTTATACTGCGAGAAGTCTGTACTTCTATCAAAATCGTAATTAACACGAATGGGAGCGCAAGACACGATAAGCAAAGTTAAACTGAGTGTTTTTAAGAATTTCATAATAATAGTTTTGCCTAAAATTAATCAAAAATTATGCTATGGCGCTACATACATTTGTTAAATTAAGCTATCTTTAGATAGTTTTCGAACAATCCATATTATTTAAGGCTTAAAAAATGAAATGCTACAAAACCATGAAACACATAAAATTTGTTGTCTTAGCATGTAGTTTTACCATATTAGGCTTCTCGCAAACCAAAAGACCTCAAGAACCAAAAGCCCCTTTTGATTATCCTTCTGAATTGGTTTTTTTTGAAAACCCTAACGACGAAAACATAAAATTAGCAGGCACACTTACCTTGCCAAAAGATGTGAAAAAACCACCTGTTGCCATATTAATAAGTGGTTCTGGCCCTCAAAACAGAGATGAAGAACTTATGGGACATAAACCATTTTTAGTACTTGCTGATTATTTAACCCGTAACGGTATTGCAGTTTTAAGATATGATGACAGAGGAACGGCCGAGTCTACGGGTGATTTTAATATTGCTACTACTTTCGATTTTGCCAGTGATGCGGAAGCCGCAATGCGCTATCTAAAAACGAGAAAGGACATCAACCCCAACAAAATTGGATTAATTGGCCATAGCGAAGGCGGGCTAATTGCAACTCTAGTGGCCGCTCAACATAAAAATGTAGCCTTTATAATTATGCTAGCAGGAATGGGTGTAAATGGTCGCGCTGTTTTAGAATCTCAAAGTTGGGAAATTGCAAAACAAATGGGAGCCAGCGAGGAAACCTTAGATTTTAATAAAGCCTTTACAAGTACTGCTTACGATGTATTAATGACCGAAAAAAATGAAAATAAAAATGAAATAGAACCAAAAATCAAGACCGCATTAAAAAACTTTAAAACAGATTTAGAGACTAAAAATAGCCCCTACGCCATGTATGTCTCCGATGCTTTAATAGAGCGTTTAGTTAATCAAATTACAAGCCCATGGTTTATAAACTTTATTAAAATAGAGCCTAAAGACTATTTAGAAAAAACAACTTGTCCGGTTTTAGCTTTAAATGGTAGTAAGGATTTGCAAGTCTTAGCTAAATTAAACCTAGAGGCTATTGAGTCTGCTTTAATTACAGCTGGGAATAAAGATATAACCCTTAAAGAATTAGAAGGTTTAAATCATTTATTTCAAACCGCAAACACTGGTAGTCCGAGTGAATACAGTGTTATTGAAGAAACGTTTTCTCCAATAGCCTTAAAAATTATTAAAGATTGGATTTTAAACCGTTTTTAAGGCGTTTCTTCTTTCTTATCCACAGATTTTGTTAAAGCGGAAGATATAATTCCCGTTGGTATGGCAACGATACCCAGACCTATCATAAGAATAAAAAATGTAAACACTTTACCGCCTACCGTAATGGGATAAACATCTCCATAACCAACCGTAGTAAGGGTAATAATTGCCCACCATAAACTATCGAAAATTGACGAAAAATGCTGTGGTTGTGCCTCGTTTTCAAAATAATAAATACCCACAGCAGAAAAGTATATTAAAATAAGTGTAATAAATATAAACAAGAGAATTTCTTCTTTAGCCGATTTTATAGCACGCGAAAAATGATTTAAAGCCCGATTGTAACGCGCTAATTTTAAAATTCTAAACAACCGTAAAAACCGTAAGGCCCTTAAGGATCGTAAATCGACTCCAAACGATAAATAAAATGGTAAAATAGCAAGCAAATCTATAATGCCAAAAAAACTAAATATAAACTTGGTTTTGTGTCTCGACACATAAATTCTTAAAATGTATTCTAAAGTAAACACAATTACACTAAACCATTCTATAGACTGAAGAATGATTCGCGTTTGAGGGCTTAAATTTGGTAGGGTTTCAATTGAAAAAGTAACTACCGAAACTAAAATTAAACCTTGAATAAAAAAAGCAAAATATCTACTTAGCTTATTGTCGTTAATTTCAACAATACTTTTAATGCGTTGTTTCACCTGTGTACTTCTTGATTTTTAAACGTGCAAGATCATCATATTATAATCCATCTTTAGTCTAAATAGAACCTGTTAAAAAGGCCATACTCAAAATAAAGAAAACAATTAATAATTAGGGATTCAACATTTTCCATAACATATCTTTAAGTTCTGTAATGCCTTGCTGTGCAACAGATGATATGAATATGTAAGGAATTGGGAGTTCGTTATCCAACTCCGTTTTGAGCTCAGCTTTGAGTTCTTCGTCTAGTAAATCGGACTTTGAGATGGCAATTATGCGCTCTTTGTCCAACATCTCGGGATTGTATCTGCGCAATTCGTCTAGCAGAATATCATACTGCTTTTTAATATCGTCTGCATCGGCAGGAATTAAAAACAGGAGAATGGAATTCCGTTCAATATGACGTAAAAAATAGTAACCCAAACCTTTACCCTCTGCAGCACCTTCAATAATTCCAGGAATATCGGCCATTACAAAGGTTTGAAAATCACGATAATTTACAATACCTAAGTTCGGTTTTAATGTGGTAAACTCGTAATCGGCTATTTTTGGTTTTGCTGCCGTCATTACCGACAACAAGGTAGATTTACCGGCATTAGGAAACCCCACTAAACCAACATCTGCTAATATTTTTAATTCTAAGGTTATATATCGCTCTTCTAAAGGTAAACCTGGTTGTGCGTATCGAGGTGTTTGGTTTGTAGAGGACTTAAAATGCCAATTTCCTAGGCCGCCTTTCCCCCCTTTTACAATAATTTTTTCCTCGCCGTGCTCGGTGATTTCGAAAATAATTTTGTTGGTTTCGGTATCTCTTACCACCGTTCCCAACGGTACATCAACATAAACATCTTCACCATCGGCACCTGTGCTTCGATTTCGGCTACCGTGTTCACCATGACCGGCTCTAAAATGTTTTTTAAATTTTAGTGGTAAAAGGGTCCATAGGTTTGAGTCACCTCTAAGTATCACGTGTCCTCCACGACCACCATCGCCGCCATCTGGACCGCCTTTGGTAATATATTTCTCTCTGTGTAAATGTGCAGAGCCTTTACCGCCGTTACCAGAAGCAACATACATTTTCACATAATCTACAAAATTTCCTTCAGTCATAAATAAAGTTAAAAGTTAGGAGTTAAAAGTTAAACGTTTTTCGCTCTTGCTTTTAATCTTATTATTAATTTTTCGCAAACCTATCTAGTGATAGATCATAGCGACAATAATTTATTCTTTTACTCGCGTAGGTCTACCAATGATATTATAAAGAATTGGACCTAAAAATGGTAACAACAAAACCACCAAAACCCATATTAGTTTGTCATTATTTTTAAAGTTGTTTTTTAAAATACTAATTAAAGCTGCAACAGGTAAAATAAATAAAGTTATCGCTATAATTACTAACAGTAATTGCTATAATCCAATACCGTAATGCCCCTGATGGTTTAAAAAAACAACATAAAATAGGTTTAAAAACCATCAATCAAATTGCTTATTCTTATATTGATATCTTCAATGCTACCCACACCATCAACACCAAAATACTTATCTTTTTCAGAGTAAAACTCTTTTAATACCGCAGTTTTATTATAGTATTGCTTAATTCTATGTCTAATGATAGACTCGTCTGCATCGTCGGTTCTTCCGCTAGTTTCACCACGCTTTAATAAACGTTCAACCAAAACCTCATCGTCTACTTCTAAGGCTATCATGGCATTAATTTGCGAGTCTTTACGCTCCATCAAGGCGTCTAAAGCTTTCGCTTGTGCATCAGTTCTAGGGAACCCATCAAAAATAAACCCCTTAGCATCGGCATTCTTTTCGACCTCGGCCTCCAACATATCTATAGTTACTTGATCTGGAACCAACTCGCCTTTATCGATGTACGATTTTGCAATCATACCTAAAGCCGTTTCATTTTTTATGTTAAATCTAAACACATCGCCTGTAGAAATGTGGACTAGATTATATTTTTCTTTTAAAAAATTTGCTTGAGTTCCTTTTCCAGCTCCTGGAGGGCCAAATAGCACTAAATTTGTCATGTGTTGCGTTTCTTTTATTTGATATACTTCTGGTATATTTCTTCCTAATCCATCATAATCAAGTCCGTATCCCACTATAAATTTATTAGGAATTTCTATACCTATGTAATGTAGTTTATAATCTTTTTTGTAAGCCTCGGGTTTATAAAATAAGGTTGCGATTTTTAGTGCTTTTACATTTTCGTTTTTAAAAATACGATGCACTTCTGCCAAGGTATTACCTGTGTCAATAATATCTTCTAAAATGACCACGGTACGACCCGATAAGTTCTGGGTTAAACCGATTAAACGCTGAATATCTTCAGTCGATTTAACACCCTCATACGATGCCAGTTTTATAAACGTGACTTCACAAGGTTTGGGATATTTCTTTACAAAATCGCTTACTACCATAAACGATCCGTTTAAAATACCAACAAATACAGGGATTTCATCTCCAATATCGTTAGAAACCTCATCGACCATACGTGCAATAGCAGAATCGATTTCTTGAGCAGAAATAAAAGGTTTAAAGTATTTATCGTGTAACTTTATTGTTGTCATTTTTATTTTAAAAGCCTCAAAGATAATCAATAGATTAACGTCCTAATAACTATCGCGATATTTTTTTTAATTTGAGATTTAATCTCAAATTGATTTTAAAATGTATTTTTGTAAAAATTGACTAAATCTTAATAAACGAAACAACATGAATTATTTCTCTTCAAATTTTAAACTCGGTATTCTAGGAGGCGGCCAACTGGGAAAAATGCTACTAAACAATACCAGAAAATTTGATGTTTACACCTGTGTTTTAGACGCCAGCGACCAAGCTCCATGTAAAATTGCATGTAATGAGTTTCATTTGGGCGATTTATTAGATTACGATACCGTTTATAAATTTGGAAAGCAAGTTGATGTCCTAACCATCGAAATTGAAAATGTAAATGTAGACGCTTTAGAAGCACTTGAGAAAGAAGGCATAAAAGTTTACCCTTCTTCAAAAACATTACGTACTATTCAAAACAAAGCGACACAGAAATTATTTTATATAGATAATGATTTACCTACAGCTCCATTTTCTCGTTTTGCTTATACCTCTCAAATTAAAGATGCCATAAAACATGGGGGCCTAAACCTGCCTTTTGTTTGGAAGTGTGCACAATTTGGATACGATGGTACGGGCGTTAAAATTGCACGAACATTAGAAGATTTAGAGGGTTTACCTAATGTAGAATGTATTACAGAAAAACTTGTGCCTTTTAAAAATGAGTTGGCCGTTATTGTGGCTAGAAATGCCAATGGAGAGATAAAAACATTTCCTGTGGTAGAAATGGAATTTCACCCAGAGGCCAATCAAGTCGAGTATGTAATTTGCCCTGCTCGAATTGATAGCAAGATTGCAGAGATGGCCACCCAAATTGCCTTAAATGCATCGAAAGCGTTTAATCATGTTGGTCTTTTAGCTGTTGAAATGTTTCAAACGGAGGACGATAATATTTTAATTAATGAAGTCGCGCCACGACCACATAACTCTGGTCACCAAACGATTGAAGCCAGTTTTACCTCACAATTTGAGCAGCATATTCGAGCCGTTTTAAACCTTCCTTTAGGTCGCACCGATAGTAAAGTTGGCGGCATTATGGTCAATTTAGTTGGCGAAGAAGGCTACTCTGGTAACGTGATTTACCAAAATATTGAAAACATAATGAAAATGGACGGTGTTACACCACACATTTATGGCAAAAAACAAACACGACCTTTTCGTAAAATGGGTCATGTAACTATTGTTAACGAAGATTTGGTTGAGGCGCGCAGAATTGCACAAGAAGTTAAGAATACCATTAAGGTAATAAGCGAATAAATACAGAAAACACATTTCAAAATGAGACCAAATTCTAATTTTTGGAGCTGAGTTTGGATTTAAAATTTTAAAATTTTATGAATAAAGTAGGAATTATAATGGGAAGCAAAAGTGATCTTCCTATCATGCAAGAAGCGATTAACATTTTAAAAACATTTGATATTGAGGTGGAAGTCGATATCGTGTCTGCCCACCGCACACCCGAAAAATTGTTTGAGTATGGTAAACAAGCGCACACAAAAGGCTTTGCTGTCATAATTGCTGGCGCTGGTGGTGCCGCACATTTACCTGGTATGATAGCCTCGCTATCACCACTTCCAGTAATTGGCGTACCAGTTAAAAGCAGCAACTCTATTGATGGTTGGGACTCTGTGCTTTCTATTCTTCAAATGCCTGGTGGTGTGCCTGTTGCTACTGTAGCTTTAAATGGCGCGAAAAACGCAGGCATATTGGCTGCACAAATTATAGGCTCAAACAATGCCTCTGTTTTAAATAAAATTATAGCATATAAAGAAGATTTAAAACAAATGGTTCATAACTCGGCTAAAGACTTGAATTAAAAAACAAGTTAAGCAATCAAAAAAAAATTGAACTAACCTTACGACTTCCTTTGAGTTTTACAACAACTCTAAGTTACAAACACCTTATTACGATTTAAAAATGAATAACAACATACTAAATACACCTTTTGATACCGCCTACAATACGGCTCCATTTTCTAAAATAAAAGACAGCGATTTTCTTCCTGCTTTTAAAGTGGCTATTAAAAATGCCAAAGCAGAAATTGATGCCATTATTGAAAACAAAGACACACCTAGTTTTGAAAACACTATTGAAGCTTTAGAATTCTCGGGAGAACAACTCGATAGAATTTCTAACCTCTTTTTTAATTTGAATGCTGCCGAAACCAATGATGACATTCAAAAAATTGCTCAAGAAGTTTCACCTCTACTCTCAGAATTTAGCAACGATATTACCCTAAACGAAGCACTTTTTAAACGTGTAAAAAAAGTTTATGATACCAAGGACGAGCTCAATTTAAACGAAGAGCAACACATGCTTTTAGAAAAAAAGTACAAAAGCTTTTCGCGCAATGGCGCTAATTTAACAGACGATAAAAAAGAGCAACTTCGCAGTATAGACAAACAGCTTAGCCAATTACAACTCCGCTTTGGCGAAAATGTTTTGGCCGAAACCAATAGATACAGCTTGCTTATAACAGACGAGAAAGACCTCGCTGGTTTACCTGAAGGATTTAAGGAAGCCGCAGCACAAGAAGCAGAGGCCAGAAACAAAAAGGGCTGGTTAATCACTTTAAATTACCCGAGCTTTATTCCGTTTGTTACTTACGCCGATAACCGTGAGCTTAGAAAAGAAGTGGCTATCGCCTCTGGTGCAAAAGGCTTTAAAAATGATGCCCTAGACAATCAGGGTCTTGTTTTACGAATAGTTAAATTAAGGCACGATCGCGCTACCTTATTAGGTTATAAAACGCATGCTCATTTTGTTTTAGAAGAACGAATGGCCAAAACTCCAGAAACAGTAACCACATTCTTAGAAGATCTTCTAGAGAAATCGAAGCCAGCCGCAGAAAAAGAATTTAAAGAACTTGAAAATTTCGCAAAAGAGCTCGACCGTATTGATAATCTTGAAAAATGGGATTCGGCGTATTATGCCGAAAAACTAAAACAAAAATTATTCAGTTTAGACGATGAGCAATTAAAACCTTATTTTAAACTAGAAAATGTTATTAACGGTGTTTTTACGATTGCTCATAAACTATTTGATTTAAACTTTGAGAAAATTAGCAATATCGATACCTACCACGACGATGTTGAAACGTATAAAGTAACTGACAAAAACGGAGATTTAGTGTCTATTTTTTACGCCGATTTCTTTCCCAGAGAAGGGAAACGCAATGGTGCATGGATGACCTCCTACAAACCGCAATACATAAAAAATGGTATTAACGAAAGACCACATGTATCGATTGTTTGTAACTTTACAAAACCAACAAAAAGCAAACCGTCGCTATTAACGTTTAACGAAGTAACCACCTTGTTTCATGAGTTTGGTCATGCCCTACACGGTATGCTAGCCAATACCACATACCCTAGTTTATCGGGCACTAGTGTGTTTTGGGATTTTGTTGAATTACCAAGTCAGGTTTTAGAAAATTGGTGTTATCAAAAAGAAGCCTTGGAGCTCTTTGCAACACATTACGAAACTGGAGAGCTTATTCCGATGGATTTAATTGAAAAGATAAAAAAATCATCTAATTTTCAAGAAGGCATGCAGACGCTACGCCAGGTGAGTTTTAGTTTGTTGGACATGAGTTGGCATGCCACAGATAACCCAGAAGCTATAACATCAGTTAAAGACCATGAAAACATAATTTTCGAAAACACCAGTCTGTTTCCTATTGTTCCAGAAAACTGCATGAGCACCTCGTTTTCTCATATATTTCAAGGGGGTTATTCTTCAGGATATTACAGTTACAAATGGGCAGAAGTTTTAGATGCCGATGCTTTCGAATATTTTGAAGAAAAAGGTGTTTTTAACAAAGAAGTCGCCACTAAATTTAAAGACCATGTTTTAAGTCAAGGTGGTACAGCCGAACCTATGGAACTCTACAAACGCTTTAGAGGTCAAGCTCCAAAACCTGAAGCTTTATTAAGACGAGCAGGCCTATTAAAATAGATTTGATATTAATACCAAATTAACAATACGACATTTCAAAATTAAATTGGTAGAAAACATAAAGTCTTATCGAAAAAAAAATAGAAGGTGTGGGAGCTCTGCAAAGAACTCCCACATTTTATTTTATATAACCGCTGGCTCTTTAAAAAACCAAATCTATAGATTACTGTAGATAATATCTTAAATTTGAACTCAAATCTGTATACTTTGAATTTCTATATCGTAATTCCTGCACACAACGAAGAAGATGTTATAGCACAAACGCTAGACTCACTAACAGGGCAAACTCTTTTACCCAAAAAAGTCGTTGTAGTTAACGATAACTCAACCGATAAAACGCAAGACATAGTTGAAGCTTTCGCTGAAAAATATGCTTGGATCTCCTTAATAAACTCAAAATCTTCAAACCAACATTTACCGGGTTCAAAAATTGTTAATGCCTTTTATAAAGGTTATGAAACTTTAGATGCTAATTACGATGTGATTTGCAAATTTGATGCAGATTTAATTTTTCCGAAGGATTATTTAGAACAGCTCAGTCTACATTTTAAAACCAACCAAAACCTAGGCATGGTTGCTGGTTTTTGTTATATAGAAAAGGATGGAGAATGGGTTTTAGAAAACTTAACCAACAAAGATCATATACGAGGGGCACTAAAGGCGTATAGGAAACCATGTTTTGAGCAAATAGGAAAACTTAAATCCTCTATGGGTTGGGATACCGTTGATGAATTGTTAGCTCAATTTTACGGTTGGAGCATTTTTACAGATCCAAATCTAAAAGTAAAACACTTAAAACCAACAGGAATTAACTACAGCCAAGCGTCTAAATATTTACAAGGCGAAGCTATGTATAAAATGCGTTATGGTTTTGTAATCACTTTTGTTTCGGCTGTTAAACTCGCTTATAAAAAAGGAAGTTTCAGTTTATTTAAAGATTATTTAGCGGGTTATTTTAGGGCAAAAAAACAAAACATAGCGTATTTAGTATCCGAAAAGGAAGGCCAATATATTAGAAATTTACGTTGGAAAGGCATGCTGAATAAATTAAAGTAAAGGTTCCAGAATCACAGAAACACTAATTAAAACTCCAGCCTTTAGAGCTGCTAGAAGCCTCTAGTTTGTCTTCTAATACATCATCCAATTCATGAAAAAAGTCTATGCCTGTTAAGGCTTCAATTTTATCGACCGAAACCACAAATTCGTACAAAGGTCTATCAGAATTTTCGTGAGGTAGTAAAAACGCTATCATCTTTGTATTGTTCTTATTATAATCAATAAGTACCTTATAAAAATAGTTGGGAACGGAAACCTCTTCTTCTCCAATAGTTTTTAAATCCCCTTTTAAAACACCACCAGTAACCACAAAAACACCGTCGTATTTTCGGGCCCAATACCGTATTCTTTGCTCTAAGCTATTCCAAATACCAGCATTAAACGCCTGTTTTTGAGGCGTAATATTACTGGTTAAAAAGGTTTCGTCGTAGGCGTATTTACTATACCTTCTATCGCCTGCTGGACATAAATGCCCACGGTTATAACCAGATTTTTTATAATTGCGCCAGCTTGCAGCCCCTGTTTTTACAGCCTTATCTATTTCAAAATAAGGCCGTTTAAAATTGTTTTTTGATAAATGCGACTTCTTCAACTCATAAGCCACCCATTCTGCTTGCTCATGGGATTCGCTATAAGACAAAGAATAACCTTCATGGTGCACTACTTGGCCAGTTGTACTGGTTGGTAAGAAAAAAGCATTCGTGTCCTTTTTAAGAGTCTCACCTTCATGGACGATATCGTTTTTTAGTTTTAAATCTAAATAATAATCGTAACCTTGAACACCAAAAACGATTAGTAAGGCGATAATTGAATATAGCGTATGTCTACTCAAACTAATCTAAAACAAATTCTAATGGTGTACCCGTAGATCCGTTAGGGAAACTAGTACCTAATAAAGCCGACATGGTAGGCGCGATATCTGTAATACTTGTTTTCTGTAAGGTTTCGCCCTTCTCAATCCCTTTTCCAAAAAACAATAATGGTACATGGGTGTCGTGATTTAAACCACTACCATGAGTAGAACCTGTTCTAGAATAAGAAATAAAAGAAGGATCTGGAACAATAAGCACATCTCCTGAACGCTTTTGATTGTACCCCATTTGCATTAAAGATTCAATACCCGTATTAAATTGTGTGGTTGCCATAGTTGTAGCACTATATACCTTGTCTACATTCTTATAACTTATAAGCTCATTTACAATAGCCTCTTGCACGTTTTGTAAGTTTAAACCAAGAGCTTTTATTTTTTCACGATTTAAAAACACTTGATTGTTGCTTATATTCTCAACTAAATCTGACGCCTTATAGGTTTCCTCCATAAAGGCCTTAAAACGTTCTCTAGTCTGTTTAAAATCTAAATATCCAGCGGGGATTCTAACCGATTGCAAATACGCTGGCGCATCTATTGCAGCATGATCTGCGGTTAAAAACACCGTATAATTATTTTCGCCAACATGACTATCTAAATAATTAAGTAAACGCTCTAAATCTTTATCTAAACGCAGGTAAGTATCTTGAACCTCCTTGGAGTTTACACCAAAATTATGTCCCACATAATCTGGGCTTGAGTAACTTAGGGCTAATACATCGGTATAATCATCTTTTCCTAATTGCTCGCCTTCAATAGCAGCCAAAGCAAAATCTGTGGTTAAATTATTTCCAAAAGCGGTAGCTTTCAATATTTCGTAACCTTCATTTTTATCCTTTAAATCATCAAGATTATAAGGAAATGTTGCGGTTTCTTTACCTTTAAAACCCCCTTCAAAATTATTCAAATCAGGGCCACTTTCGGTATAGGTACTAATATCGTAAAGCGTGTTCCAAGTGGTTAGGTATTTAGACACCGAGTGTTCTTTGTTAAAATCCTTCACCCACTTTGGTAATTCATTCATGTAAAAAGTGCTCGAAATCCATTGGCCTTCATCTTTTCCATGAAACCAATACGCCGCATTTGCTGTATGTCCTGCAGGTAAAATAGCGCCTCTATCTTTAATGGCAATTCCTATAGTTTTACCACGCATTTGTGTAAACAATCGGTTTTCGTCACCAAAAGTTGTAGTTTGCATTCTGTGTGGTGACATTTGGCCAGAGTTCGCCTTCGTTCCCACAGATTGTACCTTGCTGTCTCCAGCACAATATACGCGCTCCTTACTTTCTTTATCGTACCAATAATTCGCTATAATCCCATGGTATTTTGGAGTTGTTCCTGTATAAACACTAGCGTGACCAGGCCCGGTATAGGTAGGCACATAATTAAAATGATTGTTTTTACAGTTAAAACCTTCATTTATCATACGTTTAAAACCGCCTTCACCAAATTTATTTTCAAAACGCGTTAAATAATCGTAACGCATTTGATCCACAACGATACCAACAACCAATTTAGGCCTTGAACTTGTGTTTTCTAATAATTGTTCACTTATTTTTTGGTCTGCTGCGCGCTGTGAAAAACAAGCATGAGATAATAAAAAAATAAAAAAAATTGTAAACGTATTTTTCAACATGATTTTTAATTTATAAGTCCAAAAATACAAATTTTAAAAGATGATATTTTAAAATTTGGGTTTAATTCTATAAACTTTATTTACTTTAGCACTAATATTTTTTTTATGACGTACCTACACAACATAGGAGCTTATTTTTTAATGATTGCAGAAATGTTTCGCAAACCCACAAAGTGGTCTGTAATGAAAACTTTAATACTAAAAGATATTGACGATTTAGTAATTAAATCTTTGGGAATAATTGCTTTCATCTCGTTTTTTATTGGTGGTGTAATTACCATTCAAACGGCATTAAACATTAGTAATCCTTTAATCCCGAAATATCTTGTTGGTTTTACCACTAGGCAATCTATAATACTAGAGTTTGCACCCACATTTATCTCTGTTATAATGGCCGGTAAAGTGGGGTCTTTTATTACTTCTAGTATCGGAACCATGCGTGTTACAGAACAAATAGACGCCCTAGAAGTTATGGGAATAAACTCCCTTAACTACCTCGTTTTCCCAAAAACCATAGCAATATTGTTATATCCATTTGCGATAGCTATTGGCATGTTTTTAGGTATTCTAGGAGGTATGGCCGCCTGTGTTTTTGGCGAATACACCACCTTAGCAGACTACTTGTACGGTTTGCAAATTGATTTTAACGGATTTCATGTCGTCTATGCATTTATTAAAACCTTTGTTTTTGCTTTTGTTTTAGCTACCATCCCATCGTTCCATGGCTATTACATGAAAGGTGGTGCTTTAGAAGTTGGAAAAGCAAGTACCACTTCTTTTGTTTGGACATCGGTGGTCATTATTTTATTAAATTATATACTAACCGAAATGCTTCTAGGCCAATGATTGAAGTTAAAAATTTACATAAATCGTTTAATGGTAATAAAGTACTAAAAGGGATTTCTGCGACTTTTGAGAAAGGAAAAACCAATTTGATAATTGGTCAAAGTGGATCTGGTAAAACGGTGTTTTTAAAATGTCTATTAGGTTTATTTGATTATGAAGAAGGCTCCATTTCTTATAGCGGAAAATTATTTAAACAATTAACCGAAGATGAAAAACGGAATTTAAGGGCAGAAATTGGCATGGTTTTTCAAGGTAGTGCTTTGTTTGATTCTATGACTATATTACAAAATGTCATGTTTCCTTTACAGATGTTTACCAAGCAAAGTAAAAGTGAGATGGAAGACCGCGCAAATTTTGTTTTAAAACGTGTAAATCTGGAAAGTGCCCACAATAAAATGCCTAGTGAAGCTTCTGGAGGTATGCAAAAACGTGTCGCCATAGCACGTGCTATTGTAAACAATCCCAAGTATTTATTTTGCGATGAACCCAACTCTGGACTAGATCCTAGAACCGCAATTGTAATCGACAATTTAATTAAAGAAATTACAGAAGAATACGATATCGTTACCGTAATTAACTCTCATGATATGAACTCGGTAATGGAAATAGGAGAAAAAATTATATTTTTAAAAGATGGTTTAAAGGCTTGGGAAGGCACTAAAGACACTATTTTTAAAACCGATAACGAAGCAGTTACCAATTTTGTTTACTCTTCAAACTTGTTTAAAAAAGTACGCAAAATGTACATTGAAGAAAACCAATAATTTCGTTTTATTGGTCTCTGCAATTCGCTAGATTCTAAGTGGGTTTGATTAAAAACAAACTCCCAACTCAAGCTGCACCTATTTTCATAAAGCTTGCCGAAATTTAAGAAAATAAATTCTTACTAAATCGGGATAAGCCTCAATTCCTGCTGTCTCATACCAAATTATCCATGTCATGTCGCATATAATTCGTTTACTCACATCTTTCTATTTTATAAATAGGTGTTCATGATGTGCTTCGCAGTTCATTTTCGACCATATTTCGGTATATAAAAACTTTGGCTATGCTTTGATTTTAGCTCACGCCTTATTATCGTAAAATAACGAGTTCGTGAATCTGCATTTTCTATCTCATCTGAACAAAAAATAATCCAAATGAACGATACGACATTTTAAAATTGCATTGGTATTAATCTTAAAAATGTACTTTAAGTTAAACTTAATTTACTCGCTTAACCACTAGAGTATCTAAATCTAACTTTAGTTTTAACCATTTTTCTAGTTTATCTCTATCCTTTAGTCTTGATTTTTCGTTTGTTAACGAATCTACCCATTTTACAGAAAAAACTGTTAGTGTATCAAACTTCTTAAAGTTAGAATTAATAATTTTAGAATAAGACAGTTGTTCTATAGTTTCGTAATTAACCTCTATTTCTTTAGTAAGCTCTGCAAAAGGAATAAGATCGCGTTCCAATCTTGCGAGTCGATTTACTTGATTTTCTAAATACTTAATTTGTTGAGTTTGCGATAACAAATCGAGCGAATCGCGAGTGCGCAGTTCTTCCATATATCGATAATTATCTAAACCTTTAGATATGTTTTGGTTTACCACTAACTCTGTACTAACTAAGGCCTTATAATCTTTCATACTATTTTTTAATAGGGCAATAGTAGATTCTGGAATTTCATCTAAACCAAAGGTATTTAATTCAATACTCGAGTTTTGTTTATCGACATACTTATAAGACGCATTTCTTTTTATAAACTCTGCATGTGGTAAACCACTGAGTTCATTATTTATAAATTTGCTCGCATCTCTTTCAAAATTACTTAAGCTCAACACATTTATAAAGGTCCAAATTGCAGGAATCATAACGACAATAGCAATTGCCATGGCAATTCTAGAAATACGTCTTCGTTTAGCAGAGTTCGCATATTTAAGCATGGGAAACCTTAACAGCTTGAGTACTAAGAAGGTTGCTAAAGCAATAAAAATGGTGTTAATAATGAACAAGTACATGGCACCTAAAAAGTAATCCCAGTTCCCTATTGCTAGTCCATATCCAGCTGTACACAAGGGTGGCATTAATGCTGTGGCAATAGCAACTCCAAAAATAACGGAGGCAATTGTACCGCGTTTTGTTCGTGCTATAATAAGTGCTAAACCCCCAAAAAAGGCTATAAGTACATCCCTAATATCGGGCTGAACCCTCCCTAAAAGCTCGGAAGTATCTTCACTTAAAGGAAAGAATTTAAAAAACAAAAATGCCGTTAGTAAACTTAAACCAATCATGGTAGCTAAGTTTATTAACGATCTTTTTAGGGTGTCAATATCGTTAATGGCTATGGACATTCCTACGCCCAGAATGGGTCCCATTAATGGCGAAATTAACATGGCACCAATTACAACTGCCGTAGAGTTTGCATTTAAACCAATGGAAGCGACAAATATGGAAAATATTAAAATCCACGCCGTAGCCCCTTTAAACGAAATATCTCCCTTTATAGCATCTACCGTGGCGTCCCTATCGGTTTCTTCTCTAAAATCTAATAACTCCTTAAAGAAGGTTTTGATGCTCTTCCACAAGCCTTGAGCGTCTTTTTTAACGGCTTCTTTAGAGACCTCTACGGCTTTATCTTTGTTTTTTTCTTCTTCAGAAAAATCGAATTTGCTTTCTTCCATTTGTTTATTTTTAACATCAAAAGATGTGCTGTCGCAACACTAATATACAAAATAAAATCATTCACAATTAATTTGTGCACGCATCTATTTTCAATCTTTATTCAAGCTAATTAACCCAAGTGATTTCCGTACGTTGCCTTTACCTTTTTAAGCACCTCTTTAATGTTTTGCTCCTTCGATTTTGGGTAGATAAGCAAAACTTCGGCATTATCGACAATAATGTAATCTTTTAAACCATCAACCACAACAACTTTATTCTCGCTTGTACGTATCATGTTTCCTGAGGTTTCTTCGGTTATAGTTCTGGCGTTTACAACCGCGTTTCCGGTAGCATCTTTGTCTAATTTATCATATAAATTACCCCAAGTTCCCAAATCATTCCAATCGAAATCTGCAGCAATTACAAATACATTATTCGATTTTTCCATAATGGCATAATCCACCGATATGTTTTCGGCTTTAGGGTATGTCTCTAAAATAAAATCGTCTTCAAGTGCTGTATTATAAACGCTTATCCCTTTTTCAAATAAGGCATACAATGCTGGTTGATTTTTTTTAAATGCTTCCACTACACTTTTCACATGCCACATAAAAATCCCGGCATTCCATAAAAAATTACCTTGGGAAATAAAGCTTTTTGCCGTATTGTAATCTGGTTTTTCTCTAAACTGATTTACAGATTTTATCGCTTCCGCGGAAGTGTTATCAAATTCAATATAGCCGTATCCGGTATTCGGGAAAGTTGGAGTGATACCCAGTGTCATTAAAGCATCATTTTTGGCGCAATAAGTGAATGCTTGTTCTACGTTTTTAGAAAAAGCCGCTTCGTCTTCAATCCAATGGTCACTTGGTGCTACAATTATGCTTGCATCTTCGTTTTCTTTTTGAATTTTTAACGAGGCATACAAAATACATGGTGCTGTATTTCTCATGGCAGGTTCTAAAATAACCTGACGCGTAGTAAGATTTGGCAATTGCTCTAGAACCAAATCATTATAACGTGCATTGGTTAAAATAAAAATGTTTTCCTCGGGAATTAAACGTGTTAAACGATTGAATGTTTTTTGAATAAGGGTTTCTCCTGTTCCTAACATATCGTGAAACTGCTTAGGAAATTCTTCTGTACTTACCGGCCAAAATCTTGAGCCTACACCACCCGCCATTAGTATGGCGTAGTAATTTTTATTTTTCATAATGTTATTCTTGTTTGTTTAAAAAGGCATTCAAACTAAAGACCTTTTAACGCTGCCTAAGATACTATTAATTTATAATTTCTACCTCGGCATTTGGGTTGAAAAGATACATCTTTCCGGTTTTAAGCTCAATACACTCATGTCGTTTTACACGTTTATGTCCCTTTCTAAATATTCTACCGTTGTAAATTTTAAAAGTAGTCCCAAAGGGCACTTCAAAAACATAAATCTTACCGTTGGGCGGATCAAATTGTTTTAAGGCTAAAGCCAATTCTGTATCGGTATCACTAGAGGCTTTGGGATTTTTAAAATGATTTGCCAAAAGCGGCAGTATTGTACTAGGGAAAATGCCAGGGTTTAAAAACGGTAACATTAAATGCTGAAAACTGCGTTTCCATTCCACACCATGTGGTTTTATAAAGCGGCCATAGGTTTTATAGGCTTCAAAATGTGCGATTTCATGAATTAAGGTGATTAAAAACCGGTAGGCATTCAAATTGGAATTTATGGTTATTTGATGCTTACCATCTGGCATTTGCCTGTAATCGCCATGACGCGTTTTGCGTTCTTTTTTAATTATAACCGTTAAATTATCGTGTTCCAAAAGTCTTAAAACTTGTGGAATAGACGATTTCGGGATATAATCTTGAAGGCTATTCTGCATCTTATAAAAAGATAAATTACATACGTTCTGGAACTTCAATCCCTAAAACAGCAAATGCGTTTTTTATTGTTAAAGCTACTTGGTTTGAAAGCTGTACTCTAAATATTTTATCTGAGGTATTATCTGCTCCTAAAATAGAAACGTTTTGGTAGAACGAATTAAAGGCCTTTACCAATTCGTAAGTATAATTAGCAACTAGAGCCGGACTGTGCTGCGCCGCCGCGTTTTGAATAAGCTCCGGAAACAATTGAAGCTGTTTAATAAGTTCTTTCTCTTTAGGATCTAATACCCTGTCGTTTGGATTTAAAGCCACAGCATAATCAAAATTGGCTTTTCTAATTATAGATTGAATTCTGGCATAAGTATATTGAATGAATGGCCCAGTATTGCCCTGAAAATCTATAGACTCTTTCGGATCGAACAAAATACGCTTTTTAGGATCTACTTTTAGTATGAAATATTTTAAGGCGCCTAAACCTATTATTTTATAGAGTTCTTGTTTTTCCTGTTCTGAATAACCATCGAGCTTTCCTAATTCTTCAGAAATTTCTCCAGCAGTTTTGGTCATTTCATCAATCAAATCGTCGGCATCGACCACGGTTCCCTCTCGACTTTTCATTTTTCCGCTAGGTAAATCAACCATACCGTAACTTAAATGGTATAGATTTTTGGCCCAATCGAATCCTAATTTTTTAAGTATTAAGAATAATACTTGAAAGTGATAATCCTGCTCGTTACCCACGGTATACACCATTCCTCCAACATCGGGAAAATCCTTAATTCGTTGTATAGCCGTGCCAATATCTTGGGTCATGTAAACCGCTGTACCATCTGCGCGTTGCACTATCTTTTTATCCAATCCCTCTTCGGTTAAGTCACACCAAATTGAACCATCGTCTTCGGCAACAAAAACACCAGTTTTTAAACCCTCTGCCACAAATTCTTTTCCTAAGAGATAGGTATTGCTTTCGTAATATAATGTATCGAAATCTACCCCGAGGTTTTTGTAGGTGGTATCAAAACCTTCATAAACCCAACCATTCATTTTTTTCCAAAGGGCGACAACTTCTTTGTCTCCAGCCTCCCATTTTAAAAGCATCTCTTGAGCTTCTAATATTAAAGGTGCTTTCTTTTTAGCCTCTTCGGCACTTAGCCCCTCAGAAATTAAATTCTCTATCTGTTTTTTATATTCTTGATCGAATTTCACATAGTAATTACCCACGAGTTTGTCTCCTTTAATTCCAGTGCTTTCAGGAGTTTCACCATGACCAAATTTTTTCCAAGCTAGCATGCTTTTACAAATATGAATACCTCTGTCGTTTATAATTTGAGTTTTATAAACTTTTTTTCCAGAAGCTTTTAAAATTTCGGCAACACTGTAGCCTAATAAATTATTTCTAATGTGTCCTAAATGCAGGGGCTTATTGGTATTTGGTGAAGAATACTCGACCATTATCGCCTTTTCTTCTTTATTTACACTTGAAAACCCGTAGTTTTCTTCTTCGAGCATATGGTTAAAAACTGTAGCGAAATAACCATCGGTAATTTCTATATTTAAAAAGCCTTTTACAACATTAAAATCCTTAACCGCATCTATATGGGTAACCAAATATTTACCAATAGTTTCTCCTATTTGCACAGGATTCCCCTTAATAAACCGCAACATAGGGAAAATTACAACCGTGATATCACCAGCAAATTCTTTTCTAGTTGCCTGAAACTCTACGGTCTCAATTTCTTTATTATAGGCCGCCTTTAAGGCATCTTTAACGTGATTGGACAATATATTTTGAAGACTCATGTTATATTACTTTTTAAGTGCGCAAAGATAAAATTTTATTATCTCATTTTAACATTAATTAACCTTAATGTAGAGTTTACATTAACTAGGGACTTGCTAAGACTTGCTAAGGCTAGGCACTATTTTTGATAAAATCTAGTGTATTGTGCCATATAAATTTGAAAAATAAAATTAAAACCTTGTTAAAATTAAGCATAAGCTAGGAATTTTAGTTAATTTAATGCTGCGCTTTTAAGTTATGGCAATAAGGAGATTATCTCGTGTATACCGTAAAATGGTCTGAATTAAAATATTCTATGAGAACGTTATTATCCATTATTATTAACTAATAGCTCTGTGTTCATCCCAAACAACAGAGCTACAAACGTTTTTTACAACCAATCGTTTTTAAAAGACAAAAATGATTTCACGCTTCAGATTATTTTATTTCTTAGTCGTATTATTGATTGTTGGTTTGATTTTAATATTGATTTTTAAGCAATCGGGAAACGATTTAAAACACACCAAAAAACGTCACGATAAAATAAAAACCGAAAACAAAACTCTTAGAAAACAAATAAAAGCACTGCAAAACGACAACCAATTAAAGGATAGACTATTCTCTATTATTTCGCACGATTTAAAAGACTCTATATCGCCTGTTAAAGGGCTTATTGATTTACTAAAGGACGGCACCTTAACACGCCAAGAATTCGACGATTTAATACCCGAGCTAAGCGAAAACACCGATAACGCCTGTTTATTATTATTCAATTTATTAAATTGGTCTAAATCTCAAATGAAAGTTTTAAAGGCCAAACCAAGTGCTTTTAATGTTCAAGAAGTTATTGATGACAAAATTAAATTATACAAACCACGTGCTAAAAACAAGAATATTACGCTTAAAAACCAGACGAAACCAAATGTTGTTTATGCCGATAGAGATATGTTTGAAATTGTTTTTCAGAATTTACTAGCAAACGCATTAAAATTTAGTGATTCTGGAGCATCGATAACCATTTCTACCCAAGAAAAAGCAGATACTTGTATTATTACCGTTGCCGACACCGGTATAGGTATCCCTAAGAAAAACCTAAATAAACTTTTTAAAAGTACTAATTTATCAACTCGTGGTACTAATAATGAAAAAGGAACAGGTTTAGGACTCTCCATTTGCAAAGAATTAGTGGCACTTAATTCTGGCAAAATCTGGGTAGAAAGCATTCAAAATATTGGCAGCACGTTTTATGTAGAATTACCAAAACCTTAAAGGCCTCACTAAATTTTTTACTTGTATACACACCAAACTTACGGATGGTTATAAGTTTCTTTTCTAATGTCTAGTTGAAGAATTGCTAATGTAATCAAGCTTATTACTTGTATGTTATACCAAATTAGCCATGTCATGTCTCCTATAATTAATTTACTCACATCTTTCTATGTTATAAAAAGGTGTTCATGATGTGCTTCGCAGTTCTTTTTCGCCCATATTTCGGTAGAACATAAAACTATACCTTTGGCAATGCTTTGATTTTAGCTCACACTCATATTATAGTAAAAAAAAGAGTTGGCGAATCTGCGATTTCTATCTTATCTGAACAAAAAATAACTCAAATTAACCATACAACATTTCAAAATTGAATAGGTTTTAGGTTTTAGGTAAAAACACCTCAGCCATCATACATCTAGCACTTCCACCACCACAAGCCTCAATAGTATCTAAAGAACTTGATAAAATTTTACCGTGTTTTTCTAGTGCACTTATCTGATTTGCCGATAAGCAATTGAAAGCCGCTTGACTCATCACGATGTATAAATCATCATTGTTGTTTTTAAGCTGTAGCATATTACCCGCAAAATTACTCACCTGATTTTCTGAAATATCAATAATTTCTTTCTTGGTTTCTTTTAAATATTTAACGAGGTTTTTGCGCTCTTTTTTATCGTCAATACTATCTAAGCATACCACAGCAAAGGTTTCGCCTAAACACATCATGACATTGGTGTGGTATATAGGCAAACGCTTTTCTTGTATTGTTTGATATGCAGTAAAAACAACTGGGGTAAATTCGAAATCCTCACAAAACTCTATGAATAAATCTTCATGAGCGCGCGGAGATAAGGCACAATAAGCTATCCCATTTGTACGATCTAACACGACACTGCCCGTGCCTTCAAGGAAAACATTTTCTTCTTCGGCACTCGTATAATCGACTATTTGTTTAATTTCAAATCCTTCTTCTTCTACGCGTACCAAAACATCTTCACGGCGCTCTAAACGCCGGTTTTCTGCAAACATGGGGTATAAACCAACAGTTCCGTTATCATGGAAAGAGATCCAATTGTTAGGAAATATAGAATCGGGGGTATCAAATTCATCTGTATCATTTACCACCATAACATGTACACCAATACCTCTTAGTTTTTCTACAAATCCATCAAATTCTTGTTGGGCTTTTACATTAACAGTTTCTGGTAGTAAGCTGTCTATAACTTTTTGATAATAGTTATTTACAGCCGTTTGCTCGTTCATCCTAAAATTTATAGGACGAACCATTAATATGGTATTTGTAGTTTGTTGCATGCGCTTAAAATTTGAACTACAAAAGTATAACTATTTTGCAATAGAAAATAGTTAATTTGAAGCTTTGAAATTTAAAAATCAAAACCGCGTAACATTTAAGAATAACATAACGCGTTAGGTTTTTGTAAGGTGAAAAATGAAGAATTTACTAGGTGTTTTAAATGCTTATTTTACGCGCTCGGCATAAACTATATAGTATCTTGGCGCAAACCAGCGTAATAACGGACGTAAACCTATTTTTTTTGTTGGGTTTGTCCACTTTTCTCTATCCATAATTTTCCAACCAGCTTTTTCTAGCAACCAATCGAATTGCCAATCTTCAAATTCATGAAAATGCCTATCTAACATATCTGTTTTACTTCTATACGCAGAAGAAAACCATAATCGAAGCGGTACACTAGCTACTAATGTATTGGCTTGTATAGATTGTAAAACGGTAAATGGAGATAACAAATGTTCGAATATTTCGAAGGCCACAACAACCTCAGATTCCGAGTTTTTAATAGTTGATGTATCTACGTCTAAATCTTCTCCTTTAGTGTTTTCAACGTTATAACCATGCTCTTGCATAATTTTGGTTAACGGATTTACAACGCCTAAATCTAAAATTGGTTGAGAAGTAGAAATGTGTTTCTTCAAAAACTCAATAGTAAGCTTATAGCGTTTACTCGGAAAGCTTTTTTCGTACATCCAAACATTTGTTTTTTTTATTTCCGCGAAAGCGAAAATTTCTGGCAATTTATAAAGCGAAAATATATACTATACTTTGTAAACAATTGCGTTAATATTCATACCTGCACCAACACTAGCGAATAATACAATATCACCTTTATTAATTGCATGGTTTTCTAATTCTCCTTTTAAAATTAAATCATACAAAGTAGGGATGGTGGCCACACTAGAATTACCCAATTTACCAATAGTCATTGGCATGATATCCTTAGGCATTTTTAAGTTATAAAGCTTGTAAAACCGTTTTACAATAGCCTCATCCATTTTTTCATTAGCCTGGTGAATGAGTATCTTTTTTACATCTTTAATGTCTACGCCACTTTTATCTAAGCACGCTTTCATGGCTTGTGGAACGTTCACAATAGCAAATTCATAAATTTTTCTGCCATACATTTTTATGTATCGACGTTTATCACTTACCTCTTGATTATTGGTCTCTCCAAAATGTATAAAATGTGCCTCATCTAAAGCATAGGTTGCTGTTTCGTGTGCTATAATACCACCAGTTTCTTCATTTGTAGATTCTACAATAACAGCACCGGCACCATCACTATAAATCATGGAGTCCCTGTCGTGCGGATCGATAACACGCGACAAGGTTTCGGCACCTATAACTAAACATTTTTTTGCCAACCCAGAGCTTATAAATGCTTTGGCTTGAATAACGCCTTCTATCCAACCAGGACAACCAAAAAGGATATCGTAACCAACACATTTTGGATTTTCAATCTTTAAAAGATGCTTAACTCTTGAGGCAATACTTGGAATGGTATCACTTTGCTCGGTGTTGTATTTTACATCTCCGTAGTTATGAGCTACAATAATATAATCTATATCTTCACGATTAATATTTGCATTTTCTATGGCTTTTTCAGCAGCAAAAAAGGCGATATCGGAAGTGTTTAACTTTTTATCGGCATACCTACGTTCACCTATCCCAGTGATGGCTTTAAATTTTTCTACAATGACTTCATTTGGAGCATTAATAGCAGAACCATCTGTATTTAAAAACTGATTCTCGTAAAAATCTTCATTCTTTTTGACAGTATTTGGTATGTAACTACCAGTCCCTGTTATTTTTATAGTCATAAAATAAAATATCGGCTTTAATTGTAAACTAAATACTAAGATAGCAGTTTACAATTAAAAGCCAAGTTAATTTAATCTCAATTTTACGATGTTCAAAAGCCAAATTAAACTTCGGCATAGGCCTCTATAGGCGCACATGAACAAATTAAATTTCTATCGCCATAAGCATCGTCAACACGTCTTACACTTGGCCAAAACTTATTGTCTTTAACATACTCCAACGGAAAGGCCGCCTGTTCTCTTGAATATGGGAAATTCCACTCGTCGCTAGTCACCATATCTAAAGTATGCGGTGCGTTTTTAAGCACATTGGTAAGCTCGTCTTTTGAGGCTTGTTCAATTTCTTTACGTATTGAAATCATGGCATCACAAAAACGATCTATTTCCGCCTTACTCTCGCTTTCTGTAGGCTCGATCATTAAAGTTCCTGCAACAGGAAATGATACGGTTGGTGCATGAAAACCATAATCCATTAAGCGTTTTGTAATGTCGGTCACTTCGATGCCGTTAGCTTTAAACGCTCTACAATCTACAATCATTTCGTGAGCGGCACGCCCGCGTTCACCAGAATATAAAGTTTCAAAACTGCCCTCTAAACGCGCTTTGATATAATTAGAATTTAAAATAGCCACCTTAGTTGCTTGCGTTAAGCCCTCTGCGCCCAACATTTTTATGTATCCATAAGAAATTAAACACACTAAAGCTGAGCCAAAAGGTGCGGCAGAAATTGCAGAAATAGCCTGTTCTCCACCAGTTTTAACTATGGGATTACCCGGTAAAAATGGCACAAGCTGCTTAGCCACACAAATAGGCCCTACACCAGGACCACCACCACCGTGAGGAATTGCGAAGGTTTTATGTAAGTTTAAATGGCAAACATCTGCTCCAATATTTCCTGGATTGGTTAATCCAACTTGGGCATTCATATTAGCGCCATCCATATAAACTTGTCCGCCGTTATCGTGAACAATTTGAGTTATTTCCTTAATGTCCGATTCATAAACGCCATGTGTAGATGGATAAGTAACCATTAAGCAGGATAAATTATCTTTATGCAATTCTGCTTTTTCGCGTAAATCATTGACATCAATATTACCTTCTGCGGTAGACTTTGTAACCACCACTTTCATGCCAGCCATAACTGCACTTGCAGGATTTGTACCATGTGCAGAAGACGGGATTAAACAGATATTACGGTGATGATCGCCACGCGATTCGTGATACGCTTTTATAACCATAAGCCCAGCAAACTCGCCTTGGGCGCCAGAGTTTGGCTGTAAAGAGGTGGCTGCAAAACCTGTAATTTCTGTGAGTTGATCTTCTAATTCTTTTAACATTTTTAAATACCCTTTGGCCTGTTTGAGCGGCGCAAAAGGATGAATATTACCCCATTTAAACCAACTTAAAGGCAGCATTTCTGCAGCGGCGTTAAGCTTCATGGTACATGATCCCAGCGGAATCATAGAATGGTTTAATGCCAAATCTTTACGCTCTAAAGATTTTATATATCGCATTAATTCGGTTTCAGAATGGTGGGAATTAAATACCGAATGCGTTAAAAACTCAGAGTTTCTTTTAAGGGTTTCTGGTATAATATCATTTACCTCATTCACATGAGTGACTGTTATGGTTTCTTTCTTGGCAGCTTCTGCAAACACAGAAATTAAGTTGTTAATATCTGTAATAGAAGTTGTTTCATTAATAGAAATCGTAACAGTGTCTTTATCTGGGTAGTATAAATTTATCTTTTTTGCATTCGCAATCTTCTTTATTTTTTTGGCCTTAGTTTTAATTTGCAGGGTATCAAAATACGAGGTATTTGCTTGTTCGAAACCTAATTTTGATAATGCATCGGCTAAAGCAGCGGCCTTATTATGCACTTTGTTAGCGATAAAACTCAAGCCTTTAGGCCCGTGATACACGGCATACATGCTGGCCATAACAGCTAAAAGTACTTGGGCTGTACAAATGTTAGAAGTGGCTTTATCGCGTTTTATATGCTGCTCACGTGTTTGTAGTGCCATACGTAAGGCTCTGTTGCCATTGGCATCGATCGTTACACCAATAATACGACCTGGAAGCTCACGTTTATAGGCCTCTTTGGTTGCAAAGAACGCCGCATGTGGTCCACCATAACCCATTGGTATACCGAAGCGTTGTGTTGTGCCCACCACTACATCGGCTCCAAATTTACCTGGTGCTTCTAATTTCACTAAGCTCAAAATGTCGGCAGCTACGGCTACTTTTATATCGGCAGCATTCGCTTTTGATATAAACGATTTAATATCGGTTATCTGACCGTGTTTCCCAGGATATTGCAATAAAGCACCGAAAAATTCATTTGAAAAATTAAAAGTATCCTCGTTCCCAACCACTAATTCAATACCGATAGGATTGGCTCTAGTTTCCAGAAGAGATCGTGTTTGGGGTAAAATGTTTTCTGAAACAAAAAATTTATTTATGCCCGCTTTTTTCTGACTGCGTTCACGAACCGAAAATAGTAGTCCCATAGCTTCTGCTGCAGCCGTACTTTCGTCGAGTAAGGAAGCATTGGCAATTTCCATACCTGTTAAATCAATAACCATGGTTTGAAAATTTAAAAGAGCTTCTAATCTGCCTTGAGCAATTTCAGCTTGATATGGCGTGTAAGCTGTGTACCAACCTGGATTTTCGAATACATTTCGTTGAATTACAGCTGGTAAAACAGTAGGATGATACCCCAAGCCAATATATGTTGTATATACTTTATTTAGTTTAGATAGCTCATGGGCATGAAGTAGATACTCATGCTCGGTCATGGGCTCGTCTAGTTTTAACCCGTTTTTTAAACGAATATCATCTGGGACAGTTTCGTTTATTAATTGATCTAAGGAGTCTACACCTATGGTTTTTAACATCAAATTTTGGTCGTCTTCTCGAGGTCCAATATGGCGAAGTGCAAAAGCTTTTGTGTTCATTAGAAATGATTTTTTAGTCTTTAAAGTGCAAAAATAAGCAATAATAAGCTTGACCTACAGATAAATCTAAAAGTTTTTAAGCTTTTTAAACTATTATTAACGCTTTGTTTATTTTGGCGAAATGAGGCGCTTACAGTACATTTTTAAAGTATATGATAACCGTAGTATTCACGTCGCCTTATCTGTGTTTTTATTAACTTAAATTACCCTAATCGAATTTAATTATGGTTTGATACGAACATGTTATACCTTGTTTTTTTCGCGACCATGGTTGGCTATAATTTTATTAAAGAATTTTGAAATAACTGATTATCATTAATGTCCGATAAAAGACATAAGACCGCTTCGCTTTTAGATATTAGAACCAAGACTAGATTCTAGATAACTGATTGACAGAAGTGAATTGAATAATAAAACATCTCATCGCACTCTTTATAATTGTTTTATATAAACAAGGTATCATTTTAAAAGACGCGTCAAGTTCTTTATTTAAAAAAGATTTACGATTATAAAACGTTTTTAGCCGGACACTAATGACTGATTATTATAAACCAACGCTTGCGACAAGGTTAAAAACCACGCCATCAATTTCGATTTCTAGGTTTGTTTTATGCGCTCCTATTTGGTTCAATTAAATGAAAATACTCCCAGTGGTATTACAATTTTGAGATTTATCACTTTTTTGTTCGCCAAGCCTTTTCTACCCAAGCATTTCATTCATAAAAAGAAACAGGATTTAAGAAATACTAGCAGTATAAAAATTTATGCAATTGCCTTGGTTTAAACTGGTGTATCTGTGTTGTTGCCTTTATTACATTTACAACATAACCTATTGGCGCCAGACGTTTTACTTACTGTATTGCAACGTTTTATTTTTGTGGTAGTTTTAATGTTTCCTTTTGAGCTTAGGGGTTTAAAGTACGACCACCCAAAACTCGCAAGAATTCCTCAACGCATAGGAATACAACGAACTAACATAGTAGGCATGACGCTTTTGATACTCTTTTTTCTCATTGAATTTCTTAAGAATGAAGCGTCCATTTTAAGTGTCATGGTGCTTTTAATATTTTTAGAAGTTATGCGCACAAATTATTACAGTGGCTTTTGGGATGAAAGCTTACCTGTATTATGACTTATACTAATCCTTAATACACGCTAATCTGAATGTTCGTTAATCGCTTTTTTCAAGGTGGTTTTCATAGCTGCCTTACATGATTCATCTAAACATTCTAATTTAGATTCTTTAAGTTTTTTGGTAAGCTTAATATTATTTTTTGTGAATTTTTTACAGGCGCCACAAAACCACAAGTGTAGGTACAGTTTTAGTTTCTCAAAAAGTGAGGCTTCTTTATACTGCACTTTATCACAAATGTGATTGGCTTCTTTGCAAGTGCATATTATTTTCTTCTTTTTGCTCATAATTAAAGCCAATTTTCTTTTAAGCAATGGGCCATAGCTTTTCGTGCTCTGTGAATAGTTACCCATAGGTTAGACGCTGTTATGTTTAAGGCATTACAAATAACCTCGGTTTCGAAACCTTGAATGGTTTTCATTTTAAAAACTTGAGCTTGCTTTTCTGGCAACTTGGCTAAACATTCGTTTATTGCATCGGCTAATTCGGAATTTCGCAAAGCATCTTCAGCCGTTTTATCGTACGGATCTGCCACTCGCTCTTCCAACCAATCGCCTTCAGTTTCTATATTATTGTTATAAGCAATGCGAACTTCAGCCTTACCTTTTGTAGAATTTATTTTGCGGTAGTGATCAATAATTTTTCTTTTAAGATAGAAATTAACCATGTACGCTCGTTGGCTTCTCCCTTAAAATTTTTCATGGACTTTAAAGCCGCCAAGAAAGTATCCTGCACTAAATCTTGAGCAACATCCCTGCTACTAACCCTTGTAATCGTGTAGTTATATAAATAGTCTGAATATAAATCAATCCACCTATCTGGGTCTATGTGATGCTTAAGCACTTTAGAAGCCATTCTTTTCTTTTTGAATATCAAAAATACGCTAATAAAATGGATTTTTTATTTTTAATAGAATGAAGAAGAAAATTGGTAATACTAAAAAGTCTCACCCTTTTTAAAACTCATGTATACAGTACCAAAATATACATTTCTTTAAGGGTAAGACTTTTGTTTAAAAAACTCCAAATTATTAAATATAAATTTTTTCAGAATCTGCTAAAGCGGTAAGCTTCACATTAAACAATGTATTTAAATCTAATTCTAAGATTTTAAAAGCGGCTGCTGTAGTCATTTCTTTAAACTGAGCTACAATTTTTGGATCTTTATTTTTATTTTGTTTAAAAGTCTTGAATACAGTACTATAATTAGGCATAACCTGGTCTATCTTGTCGTGTATATCATCTTTGGCCAAAACCTCAACTTGTAAGTTACACGCTTTATGTTTTAGAATTAATGAAAACACGTTGCCATCTAATAAGGTTAATTTTTTATTACCAATCGTGCAGCCAGTTACCAATTGAACACCATCAATAAAACAAGATTGAGTTCTAACTTCAGCTTCAATATTTACTAAATTATCTGTTTGTTTTTCAATCTCTTTAAGCGCTAAAAAAGATGCTATAACGCCTAAAGACGAACCTACGCAGTAATGCCCATGAATCTGACCTGTTTTAAGTAATAAGGCCTCTACTTTATTCTTTTCTATTAGTGTTTCTATGTCGACCCTAGGATTTTCTTTATATCTTGGAATGTAGAGCGGATGTGTTTCAACTAAAATAGTATCTGCATTCTTAATATCTAAAATAGGGGTGTCATTTATGGCATCTATACCTGTAACATATAATTTATTTTTAACTCTTTTAATCAGTTTTACGGTGGTGGTACCAATATTATTTGGTCTTCTAGGGCTTCTACAAGCAAAAACACCGCGATGCTCGCCTAAAGGGGTTTCACAGATGAAATTAAAATCCTCAGATTTATGGAAATAAAAAAACACCTTAATGAATTCTAGCTTTTCTATTGCAAATAAACCATCCTCAAATTCTTTGTTGATTTCTAAAACCGTTACCGAATTTTTAATGTAATCTACTTCTGAGAAATCTACAGGTTCGTTAAAATCATTTCTAACATAACCAATTGGTTTTAATTTAAAGGTTTCCATATTATTTGTTTTATGTCTATCTAAAATTTATTTGTTTTCCTGATATTACAAGTTGCTTTTATCTAATTTGTTAAAACTGTGCTTAAAGGCATCCAAGCTAATATTCCTACCTAAAAAGGTGGTTAATATTTCATTTAATTTCTCACGTATAGTAATGTCTTTAAAAGCATCTGGGTAAATTGTTTTAGCAATGTACCAAGAATTGGCTAGCACCATTTCGTAATTGGTAGAGTAATTGTTATACCCAAACGTACAAAACAACTGGTCTTTTTTTACAGCGTTTAGGCTATGGAAAAGTGTCGGATTTGAATTGTAGTCTTCTTTAACCAAATTAATTCCGGACTCATCGACGAAAACAAAGTCTGGATTCCAGATTAATAACTTCTCCTTATCTATAGAAACACCTTTTACCTCTGAACTGTTATTATCCTCTGAAGCCACATTTTTGGCATTCGCAAATATAAAAGGCGGATAATTTATTTGAGTGGAATAAAAACCACGAGCGCCTTGATAAGACACTCCACCTATATATACTTTTGGCTTACTCGTAATATTACGCGTTCTCTCCTCTAGCTCTTCAATATTCGTTTTGATATAAGAAATTAAAGCGTTGGCACGTTCATTTTTATTAATAATTCGCCCTACCAATTTAAGAGTGTCAAATAATTCATCTTGCTCTACCGCCATCTCTGGTGTTTCAATCACTACGACAGGAACACCTGTTTTTGCTTGTAAAGCATCGGCATTAGCCATGGTGGTAAAAGATAAAAATATAACGTCTGGTCGCACTCTTAGAATTAATTCTGCTTCACCACCGTGCTGTGGTCCAATACGCGGTAGCTCACTAATTTCTGGATTGGCTAAATTGTAAGGCCTTGTCATGTCACGACCTTCATTTTGCTCGACACCAACAATAAGGGCTAAAGCATCCATATACAACAAAGTTCTAAGAGATCCAGGACCTAAACCTACAACCCGATCTACTTTTTTTGGGACATGAATTTCTCTACCTAACCTATCGATAACTAAAAGGGTGTTTTCATTAGCCTTTTTATTGCTATTACAGCTTGTAAGCTGAAGTAACAATAAGAAAGCCATTAATATTGCTAATTTACTTTTCATAATTTTTTAGAGCATTATGGTTATGGAGCCTACTATAGTTCTGGGTGCCCCAAAAAAGTATGATGCACTACCGTTTTGCCCATCGTCCCAGGCCGATACAATACCAATATATTTTCTGTCTAAAACATTTTTCATTTCTAAGCTAAAAGAACAAGAACTTAGCACTTTGTTAAACTTGGTATTGTACTTAATAGCCGCATCAAAAACAGTGAAATCTGAAACTTTTTCTATGTTTGTAGCATCTCCAAATCGCTCTCCTGTGTAAGTCATGGCAGCATTAAAGCTCAATCCGTTTTTGTTATACATAATTCCCGTTTTCACCATTTCTGAAGGCGTAGCAGGCAATTGATTATCTTTTATAAGTATAGTTTCTATGTTGCCTCCTCTTACAAAACTCATATTTTCATCGTAAGTCATTTTTGTATATGACGGATGTAGGAAATATACCCAATTTTTATAAAAATTAAAATACGTTTCTAATTCTAAGCCATACCCAGTTACTGTGCCGCTATTTTGGTTGTAATTAACGTTAATGGTTGGATCTAAAATATTAGAAATTAAATTCTGTTGCTTATTGTAAAAGGCGGTTGCGTATATTTTAACCTTATTTTTAGTGAAGTTTATACCCAAGTCGAAATTATCTGAGGTTTCCATCTCATAAGAATCCATAAGGCTTTGGTAGGTCATGTTGTTCGCTAAAAACACGTCCCGATTATTTAGGTACGTATTAAAGGTTGGCCCATATTTATACGGTCTCATATAACTTCTGCCATAATTTAAATACATATCTAGGTTATTAGAAAACTTATAACCGATACCAACCGATGTTAAAAACGCGTCGTGCTTTAATTTTTTAGTGTTCAAATCTGGATCTGATGTCGGACTATATGCATCTATAGCTGTTGATAAAAAACGCTCAGTTCCTGGCTCTTGGTTATACATATATCTCAGACCAACTTGAGCCTTGAACTTATTGAAGCTTCGAGACAATTTAACATATGGGTTATGTATAGTGGTGTTGCCATCACTTACAGATTTGTAATTATTTCGCCATTTAAATTCTAATCCATCACTTAAAATAAAATAATCTTTGGTGTTTAAATCGCTTTCAAAAGACTCGAACCAATAGCCAAAGGCATAATTGTAATCACTAATTTTTCCAGACCAATTCGCTGTAATACCAATTTGACTTAAATCTCTAGTATTGTCTCTTTTCATGGGTTGCATGCCAGAACCACGTGTAAAACTATAGTCTGCCTCTTCTTTGGTATAATACACTTTGAAGCTACCTTTATTGCTACGGTCTTTAGTGTAATTTAAACTTGCGATGCTTAAATGGTTTTTAAAATCGCCCTTATTATAATCGAAATAAAAACGATCTTGAGCAAGCACACCCGTTAATTCGTCATTAAAATCTAATGTATAATTATCTTTATAATCTTGTATTTGACCATAATTAAAACCTCTTAAATTATGTTTAAACACATCGTTGTAATTGTACATTAATTCAAGCTCTAACTTATCGCCTAATTTCTGATTTACCCCAGCCGTGACATGGTTTCGTTCACCTAATACCCCTAGTCCTTTCCATTTTTGTGCCTCGGTGTACGAGTAAGAAATAAAGGCCGATGTATTTGTTTTTAATTCTTTACTATCTAATCTTAAAAAAGTTCTTTTAAAATCGTCGGTTCCATAAGATTGTTTAGTTTCTATCTCGGCAACCTTAGTAGGTCTTTTATATCTAATATCGATACTACCACCACGGTTACCATTGGCCGAGAAAACATCAGCAGGAATCGCACCTTTATGCAGGGTAATGCTCTCTAAGTTTTCAGCATCATAAATATCATTTCTAGCTCCTACAGGACTAATACCATAATTTGGAATGCCATCGGTTGTTGTACCACTATAATAATCACTTACACCACGAATACGCATATCGGTTTCACTAAGCCCGTAAGCATCGGCAGATTGCACAGAAACCGAAGGCACAATATTTAAAACATTATAAATGTTATTGTTTCCAGAAACCCCAACAAGTTCTAAACCTTTTCTAGTAATTTTTGTGCCCGTATGCAAAGCATCTTCTATCTTTTTTGTCGGCTGAGTTGGTGTAGCAAAAAGTAAAATCTCTTCTAAAGACACATCAAAACTGTTGAGTTGTATATCTACAACAACTTGCTCATTGGTGTTTAACTCAACTGCTTTTTGGTTATATTTAAACCCTTCTAAATAAAAATACACAGTGTAATAATTCTGCTCTAGATCTTTAAAGGTAAATTTACCGTTACTGTCTGTTGTCGTTTTTCTGGATGAAGGACTTAAAGTTACCTCCACATTGGGAATGGGTTGATTGTTTTTCTCGTTTGTTACAGTACCAGTTATAGACTGGGAATGGGCACTACAAAGGCACATAAAAAAAATAATAAAGCTAATGGATTTCATAAAAAAAAGTTATCAAAATTTAACACAAAACTACTCGAGTAATACTTTCTTTAACAAAAGTAATACTTATATTTAAATTAGTAATACTTTTATAGATAAAAATTATACTCTTTGGGTTTTTGCTGAGACTAAAACCTAGTAAACCTTTTACTTTGAGAGTTTTAGAGCAAAAACAATCTGCTTTTAAACTGTTGTTTTTTTAGCTCATTTTTATGTCATTTTTACGATTATCAAGCTCTAACCAATATTTATATATAACCTCACGACTACTGGCGCTATGAGTATTTATGAATATTGGGGTACTAATACTTAAAAAAAAAAAAAATGCTCATGCATTAGGCTTCGCTTTTTAAATTTTATGGAGTCCTTCTCTACATTGAATTAGAATATCGATTCATAATATAAAAAAAACAAACCCCCAAACTAACATGTAGCCTGGGGGTTTTGTTTTCGTACAGTAATATTTTAAAACATTAATGTCTGACAAAAGACATAAGACCGCTTCGCTAATAGACATAAGAACCAAGACTTGATTCTAACTAACTGATAAACAGAAGTACTTTAAATTAACAAAATAGTTCCTTTAAATCTTAATCATTATTTCAAATAAGCAAGGTGACATTTTAAAAAACGTGCAAAATTCTTAATTTTAAAAGGATTGACAGCATTATAATATTTTTAATCGGACACTAGTGATTTTAAAATTACAAGGTGTCTTTTATAGACGCTTGTGCCGACACCAATCGTGCAATGGGAACTCTATAAGGTGAGCAACTCACATAATTCATACCCGTTTTATAACAAAATTCTACAGAGCTAGGTTCGCCACCATGTTCGCCACATATTCCCACTTCTAAATTTGGTTTCACACTTCGCCCTCTTTCTGTACCAATTTTTACTAATTGACCAACGCCTTCTTGATCTAAAATTTCGAAAGGATCATGTTCTAAAATGCCTTTTTCAATATAAATTGGTAAAAATTTGCCAGCATCATCACGGGAATACCCAAATGTCATTTGAGTTAAATCGTTCGTTCCAAAAGAGAAGAAATCGGCTTTTTCTGCTATTAAATCTGCCACTAAAGTCGCCCGAGGAATTTCTATCATCGTTCCTACGGAATATGCAATGGAATCCTTTCGTTCTTCAAAGATTTTATTAGCTGTTGTTCTAATAATGTCATTCTGCATGTCAAACTCTTTAACGGTGCCAATTAATGGTATCATTATTTCTGGTTTACAAATAACGCCCTTTGCTTTTAAATTAAGAGCGGCTTCAATAATGGCACGTGTTTGCATTTCGGTAATTTCAGGATAGGTATTACCTAATCTACAACCGCGATGGCCTAGCATGGGATTAAATTCCTCGAGATCTGCGACTTTGTTTTTAACGTCGTCTAAAGAAATGCCCATCTGTTTAGCAAGTGCTTTTTGAGTGACTAATTGATGAGGTACAAACTCATGAAATGGCGGATCTAACAATCGAATGGTTACAGATAAACCTTCCATAACTTCCAAAACCTCTTCAAAATCGGTGCGTTGCATAGGCAGTAATTTTTCCAAAGCTTTTTTTCGACCCTCTTCGGTATCCGAAAGAATCATTTCCCGCATCGCTTTTATTCTATCGGCTTCAAAAAACATGTGTTCTGTTCTGGTTAAGCCAATACCTTGCGCACCAAAATCGCGTGCTGTTTTCGCATCAGCAGGATTATCGGCATTGGCTCTTACTTTCATCACAGCATATTTATCGACAAGGGTCATAAGTTCTGCAAACTCACCACTCAGCTTGGCCTCCATGGTGGCCACTTCGCCCTCATAGATATCTCCTGTAGAACCGTTTAATGAAATCCAATCGCCTTCATGATATTCTTTATTATCTACAATGAGTTTTCTCTTTTTATAGTCAATCCTTAAAGCACCAGCTCCAGACACGCAGCATTTCCCCATACCACGGGCTACAACCGCAGCATGCGAAGTCATACCACCGCGAGCCGTTAAAATACCTTTGGCTAGATTCATGCCTTCTAAATCTTCTGGCGATGTTTCAATCCTTACAAGAATACTGTTATTGTATTTACTTGCTTCATCTGCAAAAAACACTATTTGGCCAGACGCTGCGCCAGGAGAAGCTGGCAAACCGTGAGCGATAACTTTCGCGTTTCTTATGGCCTTTGGATCAAATATAGGATGCAAAAGTTCTTGCAATTTATTGGGCTCTACAGATAGTAAAGCTTCCTTTTCTGTAATGATGCCCTCTTTTACTAAATCTATAGCAATTTTAACCATGGCCGCACCAGTACGTTTTCCGCTTCTGGTTTGTAAAATCCAGAGTTTTCCATCTTGAATGGTGAACTCTAAATCTTGCATATCGCGATAGTGCTTTTCTAAAATTTCTTGATAGGTATTTAGCTCTTTAAAAACAGAAGGCATTAATTCTTCTAAAGATGGGTAATTTTTGGCCCGTTCTTCTTCATCAACCTTAGCCAATTCGGCCCAACGTACCGAGCCTAGTTTAGTAATTTGTTGTGGTGTTCGGGTACCAGCAACCACATCTTCGCCTTGCGCATTAATTAAATACTCTCCATTAAATACATTTTCACCTGTTCCAGAATCGCGTGTAAAACAAACCCCTGTGCCCGAGTTGTTCCCCATATTACCATAAACCATCGCTTGCACGTTTACTGCGGTGCCCCACTCTGCTGGAAAGCCATTCATGTTTCGGTAATATACAGCTCTATCTGTGTTCCAGCTGTTAAATACAGCTATTATGGCACCCCAAAGCTGATCCCATGGATTTGTTGGAAAATCATGCCCTGTTTGTGTCTTGACAGCTACTTTAAAATCTTGAACGAGATCCTTTAAATCTTGAACAGTAAAATCGGTGTCTAATGTGATACCTCTTTCTGCTTTAAGAGTATCCATGATTTCTTCAAAGGGATCAATGTCTTCTTTTGTTTCGGGTTTCATCCCTAAAACTACCCCGCCATACATTTGAATAAAACGACGATAGGAGTCCCATGCAAACTGTTCATTATTAGTTTTTTTTGCTAAACCTTGTACCACCTCATCATTAATACCTAAATTTAAAACAGTATCCATCATACCGGGCATAGATACCCTTGCCCCAGAGCGTACCGAAACTAATAACGGATTATCTTTATCTCCAAAACCTGACCCCAATAACGACTCAAGGTTTAACACAGATTGCTCCACCTCTTGCTTAATCAACTCGATAACGGCTTTCTCACCCAGCGCGTTATACTCGGTACAAACCTCGGTTGTAATTGTAAAGCCAGGAGGCACGGGAATACCAAGAGCACTCATTTCTGCCAAATTTGCGCCTTTACCGCCTAACAGGTTTTTCATTTTACTGTTTCCATCGGCTGTTTTAGCACCGAATTTGTAAACTCTAGGCTTTACATTTTCAAGTTTTTTCATGTTGTTAATTTTAAATTCCTTCGGGTTAAATGAATTAAGGATGGCCAAAAATATAAGTTAAAAAAAAGACTGTTTATGACATAAATCATATAATACTTAAAAAAACAGCCTATTTTTTAAACTATTCTGATTATTGCACCTTTAAATCGCTATCTATAAAAAATACGATAATTAATATACGAGAAATAAGATTTTAATGCAGTACCAAAGCTAGACTTAGTTCATGGAAATGACAACCTCCTTAACATAGCTTTTAGATATTAATAGAAAAAAGACTTAAAAAAGATTTTTATTTCGCATTCCACAAACCAAATGACGTATTGATAAATACTGAAGCTCTTGAGATACACTAAGAAAAGTGTGTATTTAATTGATTTTAACTTCTTTGAAGTAGTTTTTAAGAAGATTTGATGCGGCTTGTAATTCTTGTTCGGTATTTTCTCGGGCATCTTTTAGTTGATAGTCCCAACCTAGGGCTTCCCATTTGTGAATGCCGAGTTTATGGTAAGGCTGAATTTCAATTTTTTCAATCGTTTTATAATCCTTAAAATGCGCGCCTAAAGCGTGTAATAATTCTGGATTATCTGTAACTCCGGGAATTAAAACATAGCGTAACCACATTTTTTTACCCGATGCTTCTCTGTGTTTTGCTAGATTAAAGGCAATATCTTTATTAGGTTTACCTGTTAAAGCCACGTAACCAGCCTCTGTGACGTGTTTTATATCTAGCATGATTAAATCGGCATAATCGTCTAATAATTCTTTTGAAAAACTATTTAATATTCTACCATTAGTATCAATATTGGTATGAATACCTTCTGCTTTCAATCTTTTAAACAAAGGAATAAGGGCTTTGGCTTGTAATAATGGTTCGCCACCAGAGACGGTAACGCCACCTTTTTCACCAAAATAAGATTTCATTTTAAGAGCCATTTCTACCAATTCTTCTATTTGATATGCTTTACCGCCAGAGGTATCAATAGAATCTGGATTATGGCAATACAGACATTTTAATTTACAGCCTTGTAAAAATATGATAAAACGAATGCCTGGACCATCGTGTGTTCCAAAAGATTCGATAGAGTGTACATTTAATATGTTATGGTCTGTTTTGATCATCGGGAATTTTAAATGAAGCACCTGAATAAAACTGACTAACTCATTATTCAGGTGCTTTTCAAAATTTTAGCAATAAATTACATCGATTCGTGAAACGATCGTGTAATAACCTCCAATTGCTGCTCTTTTGTTAATCTTACAAAGTTTACGGCGTAACCAGACACTCGAATGGTTAATTGCGGATATTCTTCTGGGCGCTCCATGGCATCCAATAAAGTTTCCTTGTCTAACACATTCACATTAACGTGCTGGGCGTTTCTTGAAAAATACCCATCAATTATAGTGGCTAAATTTTCAATTTGCTCGGCTTTACAAGCTCCCAATGATTTTGGTACTACCGAAAAGGTGTTTGAAATACCGTCTTGAGAATCTTCATAATTAATTTTAGCTACCGAGTTTAACGATGCTATAGCCCCATTGGCATCACGACCGTGCATAGGGTTGGCTCCTGGTGCAAAGGGCACCCCTTTTGCTCTGCCATCTGGTGTTGCGCCCGTTTTTTTACCATAGGCCACGTTAGAGGTAATGGTTAACACAGACATGGTGGGTTGGGCATTTTTGTATACTGGTAGTTGTTTTAATTCGTGGTTAAAATCGGCAACAGCTTGCGCAGCCAAGACATCTACTCTATCATCATCATTACCATAACAAGGAAATTCACCTTCAATTTTAAAATCTACTGTTAAACCATCTTCATCTCTAATGGGTTTTACTTTAGCGTATTTAATAGCTGATAGCGAATCGGCTACAATAGATAAACCTGCAATACCATAGGCAATATCAATTTTTGGATTGGTATCTATTAAAGCCATCTGTGCTTTTTCGTAGTAGTATTTATCGTGCATGTAGTGAATAATATTCATCGAATCGTTATACACACGTGCCACTTCCTTCATGGCTATTTTAAAGTTAGCCATTACTTTGTCGAAATCTAAATACTCACAGTCACAAGGCTCAATGCCATCTACCATTTGCACTCCAGTTTCTTCGCAGCGCCCGCCATTAACGGCTAACAATAAGGTTTTAGCGAGGTTGGTACGTGCACCAAAAAACTGAATAGATTTTCCTAACTCTTGGTACGACACACAACAAGCAATACCATAATCGTCTGAACCTCTGCTCTTTCTCATTAAGCTATCATTCTCAAACTGAATTGAAGAGGTATCAATAGAAACTTTAGCACAATAATCTTTAAAGTTTTGTGGTAAATCTTCAGACCAAAGAATGGTCATGTTTGGCTCTGGCGATGGTCCTAAATTATAAAGTGTGTTTAAGAAACGGAATGATGTTTTAGTCACTTTTGTTCTACCGTCTTCAAACATACCACCAATGGCTTCGGTTACCCAAGTAGGATCGCCTGCAAAGATCTCGTCGTAAGCATTCATTCTTAAATGGCGTACCATGCGCAATTTCATTACAAATTGATCGATGTATTCTTGAGCTTCTTCCTCGGTAATTACACCGTCTTGTAAATCGTTTTCTATATAAATATCTAAAAATGTAGAGACATTACCTAAAGACATAGCAGCACCATCTTGTTCTTTTACGGCGGCCAAATATGCCATATAAGTCCATTGTACAGCTTCTTGCGCATTTTTTGCCGGACGACTTAAATCTAAATTATATTTAGAACCTAAGTCTAGCATTTCTTTTAAGGCCTTTATTTGTTCTGAAACCTCTTCGCGTAAACGAATTACAGCATCAGTCATAGGACCCGTAATATTTTCTAGATCTCCTTTTTTTGCTTCAATTAAAAAATTGATACCATAAAGTGCGACACGACGGTAATCCCCTATAATTCTACCTCTGGCATAATTGTCGGGTAAACCGGTTAAAAATCCTAAAGAGCGAAATTTTAAAATTTCAGTATTATAAGCGTCAAAAACACCATCATTGTGTGTTTTTACGTATTTTGAAAACAGCTCTGTAATGGTTTCATCGGGTGCAACACCTTGTTCAGACAAAGCTTTTTGAACCACTTTAAAACCACCAAAAGGCTTCATGGTTCGCTTTAATAATTCGTCGGTTTGTAAACCAACTATAACTTCGTTCGCTTTATCGATATATCCAGCACTAAAGGCACTAACAGTAGAAATAGTTTTAGTATCTACGCAGCGTACACCATTATTTTGTCTTTCTTCCTGAGTGGCCGACTTACAGATATCCCAAAGTTTTTGAGTTTTATTGCTGGGTCCAACTAAAAACTCATGCGTTCCGTGATAAGGCGTTATGTTATTTATAACAAAATCTCTTACATTGACTGTTTCAGTCCAAATCCCGTTTCTAAATTGTTTTACTTCCATTGGTATCATGAATTAGTTTTTCAAGAAAATCTCTGTACTTTACACTTTCAAAAATAGATATCGACGCTAATTAAAAACCTGACATTTGTCATTAAATCAATAAAACGACATCATCTTAAACCTTAATTTTATTACGAAAACGATTGAGTAGCAGTTTTTTAAAATAAGAAAATTAGATTTTTAACTGATAACAAAAACATTTACAAAACGATTTTTCAATAAGCTTAATATTTTACCATAAAAAAGTTAAAAAAATAGAATATTGATAAAAATCACCCTCAAAAACGAGATATCAGCAATTTGAAACCGTTTTAGCCTCAAAAGGGATTCATTTCCAACTATTCCCCTGCCTTTTTTGCAAGCCCTCAACCAAGCCCAAATACCAAGTTCTTATTTGTAAATCGTTTTTAATTTCATATTTTGCAAGGCTTTTAATTACAATTTTAACAATGACGCAACCAACTCGACTTTTCGATTTTCCATACTATCAATTAAAAAACAAACCCAACGCTAAAGCCCTTATTACCAAATACCATGGTAACTGGGAAGCTATATCTACACAGGAATATGTAGACAAATCGAACGCCATGAGCAGGGGTCTGTTACGATTGGGGGTTAAAAAAGATGACAAGATTGCGGTCATTTCGTCTACAAACAGAACCGAATGGAATATTATGGACATTGGAATCCTGCAACTTGGGGCACAAAATATCCCAGTATACCCCACCATTAGTGTAGAAGATTATGAATATGTGCTAAACCACAGTGAATCCATTTACTGTTTTGTCTCAGATGAAGAGGTTTTAGAGAAGGTAAAAAAGATACAAGACAAAACAAAAATTAAAGAAATTTACTCCTTCGATCGTATTGAAGGTTGTAAACATTATTCAGAATTACTAGAACTTGGAAAAGACGACAGCAATCAACCCGAAGTTGAAGCTTGTAAAGATGCGGTAAAACCGCAGGATCTGGCAACGATAATATACACCTCTGGAACCATAGGACAACCAAAAGGCGTGATGCTTTCGCACTGGAACATCACTAGTAACGCATTAGATAGCAGCCCCAGAGTACCACTTTTAGAAGGAGAAAATCGGGTCTTAAGCTTTTTACCAATTTGCCATGTTTTCGAACGTGTTTTAATTTATGTCTACCAATATGCTGGGATCTCTATTTATTATGCTGAAGCCTTAGATAAAATTGGTGATAATGCTAAAGAAGTAAAACCGCACCTCATGAGTGTGGTACCACGCTTACTTGAAAAGGTATTCGATAAAATAATGCTAAAAGGTGAAGACTTAAAAGGCATTAAAAAAGCCCTTTTCTTTTGGGCAGTAGATTTGGGAGAACGTTGGGAACCTTATAGAGCCAACGGCTGGTGGTACGAATTTCAACTAAAAATAGCCAATAAAATTGTTTTTAGTAAATGGCGCGAAGCCCTTGGTGGTGAATTGAGGACTATGGTTTCTGGAAGCGCAGCACTACAACCCAGACTAGCACGAGTTTTTGGAGCGGCAAATATGAAAGTTATGGAAGGCTATGGTCTAACCGAAACCTCTCCTGTAGTTACCGTCGGTTTATACAAAAACAACATGTATAAAGTTGGAACCGTGGGCCAACCCATCGCTAATGTAGAGATTAAAATAGCAGACGATGGCGAACTACTTGTAAAAGGACCAAACGTAATGCTGGGTTATTATAAAGATCCTGAGAAAACAGCAAGCGTGATGACGGGCGAATATTTTCATACTGGAGATAAAGGCGAAATTGATAAAGACGGCTTTTTAAAAATTACTGGTCGAAAAAAGGAAATGTTTAAAACCTCTGGAGGTAAATATATTATTCCACCGCTTTTAGAAAACGACATGAAACAATCACGATTTATAGAACAAATTATGGTAATTGGTGAAGGCGAAAAAATGCCAGCAGCCATAATTCAACCCAACTTCGAATTTATACGAGATTGGATCGATTTTAAAGGCTATAATATTGGAAAAACCGAAGAAGAGATTGCAACTTCAGAAATTGTAATAAACCGAATTCAAAAAGAAATAGACAAGTTCAACCAGAATTTTGGCAAATGGGAGCGTATTAAACGTTTTGAACTCACTTCGGATGTTTGGTCTATTAAATCAGGCCATCTTACACCGACTATGAAAATGAAACGCCCCGTAATTAAAGAAATTTATCAAGATTTATACGATAAAATTTATCGTTCGTAATACCTAACATAGCATTCTATCTACAGGTGTTTTAAGCTCAATTATGCCGTAAAAATACTTTATCATTATTGAAAAACTCTAGAATTAATACGGCAGCACTCCGTAAATCTGGGCGAAAAGGCTGTGTAATAATAAAATCACTTATACACCTGGCAAGCTTTTTTTTGTAAACAAATACATAATATCTCGATTGCTTTGTGCCTCTGCCCCTTTGGGATGACAAAAAACTTCAGATTAATAAAGCGATCTCCTGAAAGATTATGTCGTACACCAAAGTTAACCGCTTATAAGCTACAATACAGCTCCTTTTATCAAAATCTCCTAAGAAAATCACCAGCCTTAATTATTTAAAAACAAGCTGCTTATCTGATTCAGGAATAACTACACAAGCACCATCTCGACTTAAAACCTAAAGCTTCTCAAGTAAAACTTTAAAGCGGACTCCAACTAAAATTTTAACGATTCAGTCTAATAAATTTTCTGTTTTTATTATGCATGCATAGTATTTTTTTACTATCTTTGGTATTTATATTTATTTAAGGAAACATCCATAACGAAAACTTGACACCCTAAGAAATGATTAAATGGATGTCGCATGCGACGCATGAAAAAGTAATGAAGACAAATACATGAAAGAAAAAACTATTGATTATATTTTAAGAACCACGTGGCTAGCGGTAAATAAAATGTATAACGAGGAAGCTTCTCAATTTGGCACAACGATGTCTACCGGCTTTGCATTGTTAAGCATCGATCCAGAGAAAGGCACACCTTCAACGTCTTTAGGTCCAAAAATGGGTATGGAAGCTACTAGCCTATCACGTACCTTAAAAACCATGGAAGAAAAAGGACTAATTATACGCAGGCCAAATCCCGAAGACGGTCGTGGCGTGTTAATTCATTTAACCGAATTTGGTAAAGAAAAAAGAAACTATTCTAAAGAAAAAGTATTAACTTTTAACGACACTATAAAAGCTAATGTGTCTTCTGAGGAACTCTCAAATTTTTACAAGGTCGCAGAAGTTATTAATACCATGATCTCCAACAAACAGATTTATAACAAAAAAGAACACATTTCAAAATAAAGATGAGCAAACGAAGAATAAAAAAAATAGCAATTATTGGATCTGGAATTATGGGAAGCGGCATCGCTTGCCATTTTGCCAATATTGGGGTTGATGTCCTGTTATTAGACATTGTACCTAGAGAACTTACCGATAAAGAAAAAGCTAAAGGCTTAACCTTGGAAGACAAAGTAGTTAGAAACAGACTCGTTAACGATGCTTTAGCGGCCGCTATAAAATCGAAGCCTGCACCACTCTATCATCCTTCTTTCGCCAACCGAATCACTACAGGAAATCTTGAAGACGATATCGCCAAAGTAAAAGATGTCGATTGGATTATGGAAGTTGTAGTCGAAAGACTAGACATTAAACAGCAAGTTTTTGAAAAGTTAGAAAAACACAGAACACTTGGGACTCTAATTACTTCGAACACTTCTGGGATTCCTATTAAGTTTATGAGCGAAGGACGAAGTGACGATTTCCAGAAGCATTTCTGTGGCACGCACTTTTTCAATCCTGCGCGTTACTTAAAATTATTTGAAATTATTCCTGGCCCAAAAACAGATCAAGCTGTTTTAGATTTCTTAAATGAATATGGCGAAAAATTCTTAGGAAAAACATCGGTAGTAGCTAAAGACACTCCTGCTTTTATTGGAAACCGAATCGGAATTTTTAGTATTCAAAGTTTATTTCACGCCGTTAAAGATTTAGATTTAACCATTGAAGAGGTCGATAAATTATCTGGCCCCGTAATTGGTCGTCCTAAATCGGCAACCTTCAGAACGGTCGATGTGGTTGGCTTAGACACCCTAGTTCACGTGGCCAACGGGATTAGAGAAAACTGTCCGAACGACGAGCGTTTAGAGTTGTTTGAATTACCAGATTTCATCAACACCATGATGGAAAACAAATGGCTAGGAAGTAAAACCGGACAAGGGTTTTACAAGAAAATTAAAAAAGACGATGGTACTTCAGAGATTTTATCACTAGACTTAAACACTTTAGAATACCGTTCTGCCAAACGCGCTAAATTCGCCACTTTAGAGTTAACAAAAACTGTAGACAGAGTGGTTGACCGTTTTAAAATTCTAGTAAATGGAAAAGATAAAGCAGGTGAATTTTACCGTAAAAGTTTCGCGGCATTATTTGCTTACGTCTCCAATCGTATTCCTGAAATTTCAGACGATTTATACAAGATTGACGATGCCATGAAAGCTGGTTTTGGCTGGGAACACGGTCCTTTTCAAATTTGGGATGCCATTGGTGTGGAAAAAGGCATCGAAATGATGCGCGCCGAAGGCTTAGAACCTAACGCTTGGGTAAACGAGATGTTAGCCACCGGGAGTACATCCTTCTATACCGTTAAAGAGGGTGCAACGTATGCGTATGATATTCCTTCGAAAAAACAAGAAAAAATACCAGGTCAAGACAGTTTCATCATCTTAGATAATATCAGAAAAACAGCTGAAGTATTTAAAAACTCAGGAGTTGTAATTGAAGATTTAGGCGATGGCATATTAAACTGTGAGTTCCAATCGAAAATGAACACTATTGGTGGCGACGTATTAGCCGGACTAAATAAAGCGATTGATTTGGCTGAGAAAGATTTCGCAGGTTTGGTAGTTGGTAATCAAGCCGCAAACTTCTCGGTTGGTGCCAATATCGGTATGATTTTCATGATGGCTGTCGAACAAGAATATGATGAGTTAAACATGGCCATCAAATACTTCCAAGACACGATGATGCGCATGCGCTATTCCGCCATTCCAACCGTTGCCGCACCACACGGTATGACCCTTGGTGGTGGCTGTGAATTATCCATGCACGCCGATAAAGTAGTGGCAGCAGCAGAAACCTATATCGGATTGGTTGAATTTGGTGTTGGTGTGATTCCTGGTGGTGGAGGTTCTAAAGAAATGGCTTTAAGAGCGTCTGATACCTTCAAAAAAGGCGATGTCAAGTTAAATGTGCTTCAAGAGTACTTCCTAACCATAGGTATGGCAAAAGTAGCCACTTCGGCTTACGAAGCATTCGATTTAGGCATCCTTCAAAAAGGAAAAGATATCGTTGTTGTTAATAAAGACCGCCAAATTGCCGTTGCCAAACAACACGCTAAATTAATGGCCGATATGGGTTACACGCAACCGGTAAAACGCAAAGATGTTAAGGTGCTTGGCAAACAAGCCTTAGGAATGTTCTTAGTAGGAACCGATGCCATGCAAGACAGTAATTATATTTCGGAACATGATATGAAAATAGCAAACAAACTAGCCTACGTTATGGCAGGTGGCGATTTATCTGAACCCAGCTTAGTCACAGAGCAGTATTTATTGGATTTGGAACGTGAGGCGTTTTTAAGTTTGTGTACAGAGCGTAAGACTTTGGAGAGGATTCAGCATATGTTGACTAAAGGGAAACCGTTGAGGAATTAGAAAAAAGTATTTAGTATTAAGTACAGAGTATTAAGTACAGAGTATTAAGTACAAAGACGTGTAAACATCGACAAGTATTTAATTAATAGTATTACGTTTTTAATATATACTTTTCAAAATCTTAATACTTAATACTAATAATCTTAATACAATTTTTTCAAGAACAATCTTAATACTTAATACTAACAATCTTAATACAATTTTTTCAAGAACAATCTTAATACTTAATACTAACAATCTTAATACAATTTTTTCAGAAACAAACTTAATACTTAATACTAACAATCTTAATACAATTTTTTCAGAAACAATCTTAATACTTAATACTTAAAGTCTTAATACAATTTTTTCAGAAACAATCTTAATACTTAATACTTAAAGTCTTAATACTAGTTACAATCAATCTTAATACTAATCAGCATGCACAGATTCGAAGATTTGAAAATATGGCAAAAAGCAATGGACATAACAGAAAATTGCTATAAAGCAACCGATAATTTTCCTAAAGAAGAAAAATACGGTTTAACATCACAACTTAGACGAAGTGCTGTTTCAATTTCTTCAAATATCGCAGAAGGAGCAGGAAGAAATACGAATGGAGAATTTAAACAGTTCTTAGGAATTGCAAATGGTTCTTCTTACGAACTATTAACACAATTATATTTATCAAAAAGATTAAACCTAATAACAGAAGAAAAGGTTAGACCTATAATTAAAGAAGTCCTCGAAGTGACTAAAATGAATTATTCACTTCAAAAAACACTTGCTAAGTCTTAATACTTAATTCTAAAAATCTCAATACTATAATAATGAAACAAGCATACATCGAACCTAATAACAGAAGAAAAGGTTAGACCTATAATTAAGGAAGTCCTCGAAGTGACTAAATTGAATTATTCACTTCAAAAACACTTGCTAAGTCTTAATACTTAATTCTAAAAATCTTAATACTATAATAATGAAACAAGCATACATCGAACCTAATAACAGAAGAAAAGGTTAGACTTATAATTAAGGAAGTCCTCGAAGTGACTAAAATGAATTATTCACTTCAAAAAACACTTGCTAAGTCTTAATACTTAATTCTAAAAATCTTAATACTATAATAATGAAACAAGCATACATCGAACCTAATAACAGAAGAAAAGGTTAGACTTATAATTAAGGAAGTCCTCGAAGTGACTAAAATGAATTATTCACTTCAAAAACACTTGCTAAGTCTTAATACTTAATTCTAAAAATCTTAATACTATAATAATGAAACAAGCATACATCGAACCTAATAACAGAAGAAAAGGTTAGACCTATAATTAAGGAAGTCCTCGAAGTGACTAAAATGAATTATTCACTTCAAAAAACACTTGCTAAGTCTTAATACTTAATTCTAAAAATCTTAATACTATAATAATGAAACAAGCATACATCGTAAAAGCATACAGAACCGCAGTTGGTAAAGCACCAAAAGGCGTGTTCCGTTTTAAAAGAACAGACGAACTAGCTGCTGAAACCATTCAGCACATGATGACTCAACTTCCTAATTTAGACAAAAAACGTATTGACGACGTTATTGTTGGAAACGCCATGCCAGAAGGTGCACAGGGCTTAAATATGGCACGATTTATTTCATTAATTGGATTAGATAGTGTGGATGTTCCTGGAGTAACCGTGAATCGTTTTTGTGCATCGGGTATCGAAACCATAGGCATTGCCACAGCAAAAATACAAGCTGGGATGGCCGACTGTATTATAGCAGGCGGTGCCGAAAGCATGAGTGCCGTACCTATGACCGGCTTTAAACCAGAATTAAACTACGATACCGTAAAAGCGGGACACGAAGACTATTATTGGGGCATGGGAAATACGGCTGAAGCCGTTGCTAAGCAATTTAAAGTCTCCCGTGAAGACCAAGATGAGTTTGCTTACCATTCGCACATGAAAGCGTTGAGAGCGCAAGCTGAAAATCGTTTTCAAGAGCAAATTGTACCGATTACAGTAGATGAAACCTATATTGATTCCAACGGAAAAAAAGCAACAAGGTCTTACACCGTTACTAAAGACGAAGGCCCTCGTGCCGGAACCAGTCTGGAAGCTTTGGCAAAACTACGACCAGTATTTGCTGCAGGCGGTAGTGTAACCGCAGGAAACTCGTCGCAAATGAGTGATGGTGCTGCCTTTGTTATGATTATGAGTGAAGACATGGTTAAAGAATTAAATCTTGAACCCATTGCACGTTTGGTCAGTTATGCTGCAGCAGGCGTAGAACCAAGAATCATGGGTATTGGCCCAGTAAAAGCCATCCCAAAAGCATTAAAACAAGCGGGTTTAAAACAAGAGGACTTATCCCTTATAGAATTAAATGAAGCCTTCGCATCTCAGTCTTTAGCAGTTATTCGCGAGTTAAACCTAAACCCAGATATTATTAACGTAAATGGTGGTGCTATTGCATTAGGACATCCACTAGGCTGTACCGGAACTAAATTATCGGTGCAACTCTTTGATGAAATGCGCAAACAAAACATGCCAGGCAAATATGGTGCTGTAACCATGTGTGTGGGTACGGGTCAAGGCGCCTGTGGGATATTTGAATTTTTGAAATAAACAGAATTAAGATTTTTAGTATGAAGTATTAAGAACTTCGTACTTGAACTTTATACTTGATACTAAATATAAATATTGAGGAAAAAGAATTAATAAAATAACAACGCAACTTGTATTTAAGTACAAAGACAATAACTTTTCAGCTGGAAAATCTTAATACTTTGTACTGCATACTTAATACTAAGAATAAATGGAATCAAAAGAAAAAGATTTATTAAGAGGCGGACAATTTCTTGTAAAAGAAACCAACTGCGAAGACATTTTTACTCCGGAAGATTTTACCGAAGAGCAAAACATGATGAAAGCATCGGTTATAGAATTTAACGACCGAGAAATCATACCCCATAAAGCACGATTTGAAGCAAAAGACTATGCATTAACAGAAGAGGTGATGCGTAAAGCTGGTGACATGGGTTTTTTAAGTGTAGCTGTACCTGAAGCCTATGGCGGTCTAGGCATGGGCTTTGTATCTACCGTATTAACCTGCGATTATATCTCGTCTGGAACAGGTTCATTTAGTACGGCCTTTGGTGCGCATACTGGTATTGGAACCTTACCTATCACACTCTATGGTACAGAGGAACAAAAGAAAAAATACGTTCCAAAATTGGCCTCTGGCGAGTGGTTTGGTGCCTATTGCTTAACCGAACCAGGTGCGGGATCTGATGCGAATTCTGGGAAAACTACGGCCGAGTTATCTGCAGATGGCAAGACGTATAAGATTAACGGACAAAAAATGTGGATTTCAAACGCCGGTTTTTGTAGCGTCATGATTGTTTTTGCGCGAATTGAAGACGATAAAAACATCACAGGATTTATTGTAGAATACGACAAAAACAACCCGAATGGTATCACTATGGGTGAAGAAGAGCACAAATTAGGTATTCGCGCCTCATCAACACGTCAAGTATTCTTTAATGATACTGTTATTCCCGCAGAAAACATGCTGGCAGGACGTGGTGAAGGTTTTAAAATAGCCATGAATGCATTAAACGTGGGTCGTATTAAATTGGCTGCGGCCTGTTTAGATTCTCAACGTCGTATCTTAACAACTGGAGTACAATACGCCAACGAACGCAAGCAATTCAACACCCCTATCGCAAATTTTGGTGCTATAAAAACCAAATTAGCCGAAATGGCAACGAATGCTTACGTAGGCGAATCTGCAACCTATAGAGCGGCAAAAAACATTGAAGACCGCATTGCATTGCGCGAAGCTGCCGGAAATTCTCACCAAGAAGCCGAATTAAAAGGCGTCGAAGAATACGCCATTGAGTGCTCCATACTTAAAGTGGCCGTTTCTGAAGACATACAAAATGCCGCAGATGAAGGTATTCAAATTTTTGGAGGCATGGGCTTTTCTGAAGACACACCTATGGAAGCCGCTTGGAGAGACGCTAGGATTACACGAATTTATGAAGGCACAAACGAAATTAACCGCATGTTATGTGTGGGTATGCTAGTGAAAAAAGCGATGAAAGGCCATGTAGATTTATTAGGTCCTGCTCAAAAAGTGCAAGAAGAATTAATGGGCATACCATCGTTTGAAACCCCAGATTATTCTGAGTTATTTTCAGAGGAAAAAGAAATGATTAAGAAGTTGAAAAAAACCTTCTTGATGGTTGCTGGTGGTGCCGTTCAAAAGTTTGGACCTCAACTTGAAGAACACCAACAATTATTAATCGCAGCTGCAGATATTTTAATTGAAATCTATATGGCAGAATCGGCGATTTTAAGAACCGAAAAGAATGTTAAGCGTTTTGGCGAAGCTTCGCAGTCGGTTCAAATTGCCATGTCTAAATTATATCTATACCAAGCGGTAGATATTATTGAAGAAAAAGGAAAAGAAAGCATTATTTCTTTTGCTGAAGGTGATGAACAACGCATGATGCTTATGGGTCTTAAACGTTTTACAAAATACCAAAACTACCCAGATATTGTAGATTTACGTATTGAGATAGCCGAAAAAGTAAAGGCTGAAAATAAGTATTGCTTTTAAAAACTAGCACTTAACTTTTAGTTTAAAGCCAATACAGCCAATAAATATTTTTGGCTGCATTGGCTTTTTTATTTCCCATTATTAGGTAAAAGCAATACATTAAAAAAACATTTCGCTATTAATCCCTTATATTTTCTTTGCTTTTAAAGCCTCAATCTCTGGAGACCGTATTCTTTTTTGCGCTGTATCGTTCAGTTAAAAAGGTTATGAGATGTCTCAATCGTACCTCATCTCGACATGACAAATCCGTGTTGGTAAAAACTTGGGAATCTGTATCCAAACAAAAATGCACAATCCTGTACCCCCCCATAAAACCTCGGTGAAACTCTCTTCAATCTCTGTGAAACTCTGTGTAAAAACCTCAATCCTTGAAAACCGTATTCTTTTTTGCGTGTATCGTTTAGTTAAAAGGATGATGTCTCAATCGTGCCTCATCTCGATAGAACAAATCTGTATTGGTAAAACATTGAAAATCTTTGTCACATAAACATATAAATATCCGAAAAAAGCATACATAATAGAAGTTGGATTAATCACAATATTTTCGGAACTTTAAAGCGCACTAATTCAAGAGCAGATAAACATCCGTAAATAAAGCCTAGTTAAATACAACAATAATTTAATTGTAGAGATGCTGCTAATAAACTCACATTTAATAATATGAAATATCTCTTCACACTTTTCGCCCTTTTATATTCAATCGTATCTTTTTCTCAAACAGATTTAAAAATCTATGATATAATTGATGCTGTTTCCGAAGAACGTTTAAAAAATGATGTGCAAACTCTAGCTAATTTTGGAACGCGACACACCTTAAGCGACACCGTTTCTGAAACCAGAGGGATTGGTGCCGCACGACGTTGGATAAAATCTGAATTTGAAACCATTTCAAAAAATTGCGATAATTGCCTTAATGTTTTTTATCAAAGTAACTTTATTAAAAAAGGCGCCAATAAACGCATTGTAAAAGATGTTAATATTGTAAATGTGGTGGCTATTCAAAAAGGCACAACCTATCCAAACCGCTATATTATTATGAGTGGTGATATCGATTCTAGAGTTTCCGACCCGAATAATTACACCTCAGATTCGCCCGGTGCTAACGATAATGCTACAGGTATGGCGGGTGCTATAGAAGCAGCTCGCGTTTTATCGAAATATAAGTTTGAAAACAGCATCGTTTATGTTGGGCTTTCTGGTGAAGAACAAGGCTTGTTTGGCGGACAGGGCCTAGCCAAATATGCCAAAGACAACAATTGGGATATTATTGGGGTGCTCAATAACGATATGATAGGGAACATATCTGGCGTAGATGGTGTGATTGATAACAGAACCTTCCGCATTTTTTCTGAAGCCATTACCACCTCAGAAACCGATTTTGAAACCTTAGCCAATCAAAATAGGCTACGTCGTTTTTATGGCGGTGAGGTCGATGGCATTTCAAGACAGCTAGCCCGCTACACCTATAAAACCACAAAAACTTATATGCCAGAAATGAACCCGATGATGGTGTACAGACTGGATCGTTTTGGTCGCGGTGGTCACCACAGACCTTTTAACGACATGGGTTTTGCCGGCATTCGCATCATGGAAGCCCATGAAAATTACACACAACAGCATCAAGATATTAGAACAGAAAACGGCATTAACTACGGTGATACTTTCGAGCATGTTAACTTTCCGTATTGCAAAAAACTAACTGCGGTAAATGCCATTACTATGGCCAGTCTAGCCGCTGCGCCACCCGAACCAAAAGAGGTAAGTATTGGTGGTATTGTAGAGGCTTCGGCAAAATTAAAATGGAATAAAGTAGCTGGTGCAAAAGGTTATAAAATTTACTGGAGAGACACCACATCGCCCACTTGGGACCATAGTCGTTACGTCGAAGACACCACAGCATTTACCTTAGAAGGCATCGTTATAGACAACTTCTTTTTTGGAGTAGCCTCAGTTGGCGAAAATGGTTATGAGAGTGTTGTTGTTTTTCCGAATAAGATTATGAGGTGATTTTTTTAGATTTACAACATTTCAAAAAGTAAATACAACAAAGAAATCATTTAATAAAATCAGATAAATCACTTTTCTTTGTAAAATCCCATACCAATACAAACTCTTTTTATTTAAAAGAGACAAAAACTACAAATCCCCATTAAAATGAAAAATATTTTATTCATCCTATCTGCTATATTCATACTAACAAGCAGTCAAAGTCAAAATATTCTATCAGAAAAGAATACCTTCACAAAACAAGACACTTTGCGTGGTAGCATCACCCCAGAACGTGCTTGGTGGGATGTCACTTATTATCATTTAGATATAAAAGTAAATCCGGACGAGAAATTTATTTCTGGAAAGAACACCATTCATTATAAAGTTTTAGATAATCGTGCTGTGATGCAAATTGATTTACAAGCGCCTTTAAAACTCACAAAAGCAACTCAAAATGGAAAAGACCTAGAAGTAAAACACGATGGAAATGCGCACTTTATTACACTAGCCAAAGAACAAAATATTGGTGACGTTAATTATGTAACTGTTTTTTACGAAGGTCATCCCAAAGAAGCCGTTAATGCCCCTTGGGATGGCGGTTTATCTTGGAAAAAAGATAATAATGACAAGCATTTTATTGCAACCTCCTGTCAAGGTTTAGGCGCCAGTGTTTGGTGGCCAAACAAAGACCATTTATACGACGAAGTGGATAGTATGCAAATTAGCGTTAATGTACCTAAAGATGTAGTGAATGTTTCCAACGGCAGATTAAGACTTGTAGAACGAATTGGCGATACAAAAACCTACCATTGGTTTGTAAAAAGCCCGATTAATAATTATGCCGTAAATATGAATATTGGTGACTATGTGAGTTTTTCTGAGGTATATGATGGTCAAGGCGGAAATTTAGATATGAGTTATTATGTACTGCGCGATAACCTCACCATAGCGACCGAGCATTTTAAAGACGCACCAAAAATGATGAAGGCCTTCGAGCATTGGTTTGGGCAATACCCTTTTTATGCCGATGGTTTTAAATTAGTAGAAGTGCCCTATTTAGGCATGGAGCATCAAAGCTCTGTAACCTACGGAAATCAATACAAAAAAGGCTATCTGGGCAATGATATCTCGGGAACCGGTTGGGGCTTAAAGTTCGATTTTATTATTATTCATGAAGCTGGACATGAGTGGTTTGGCAATAGCATTACCAATAAAGATGTGGCCGATATGTGGATTCATGAAAGCTTTACCTCCTACTCTGAAAACCTATTTTTAGACTATTACTACGGTAAAGACGCGGCAGCAGATTATGTAATTGGTACCCGAAAAAAAATAGTTAACGATATCCCTATTATTGGCAAATACTACAACGTAAATCAAGGCGGCTCGGGCACAGATATGTACTATAAAGGTGCTAATATCTTACACACCTTACGACAACTTATTGACGACGATGAGAAATGGCGTCAAATTTTACGTAAAATGAATCTGGAGTTTTATCATCAAACGGTGACCACACAACAAATCGAAAACTTTCTTTCTAAGGAAACCGAGATCGATTTAAGTGCGTTTTTTAATCAGTATTTAAGAACTACAAAAATTCCAACTTTAGAATATACATTTAAAAATAAAACTCTAAAGTATCGTTGGACTCAGGTTATTGAAGATTTCGATATGCCTATTCGTGTAAAAATTGCAGATCAAGATCAATGGTTATTTCCTAAAGCAGCATGGCAAGAACTCAAAACACCATCTAGTAATGCCACGATTAGTGTAGATAGAAATTTTTATGTGGACGTAAAAGCCCTGTAATAATAAGGCAAAAACGCCATAAAAATAAGAACTCAATTGCTTTCTTAACAACTGCTTATAAGTATATTTCACTTTATTTCTCTATTTTTGTTAGTTCTAAATCCCTGTCTTTGAAAACAAAAACTAAAAAGTTAGCCAAACAATCTAGGCTGTATAGAAAACTGCATCGCATTATTGCCGTGCCGTTTGTTCTATTGATGTTTTTATTAGGCGCAACAGGCTTGTTATTGACATGGAAAGATCAGTTAAATCTTAAACCTAGCGCTCAAAAATCGGTAGCTAATAATAGACCTTTAATTTCTCTAGATATCATTAAAGAAAATGCGATAAAGCATATAGAAACCCTAAACTTATCATCAGAAATTAACAGAATAGATTACAGACCCAACAAAGGCATTGCCAAAATACGTTTTGAAAATCATTTTACAGAATTACAAATAGACTGCTATTCTGGTGAAATTGTTTCTGAAAAACACAGAACCGCAGATATTATAG